>JBAXMT010000451.1:0-1823 GCA_037134135.1 Methylococcaceae bacterium
ATTAACATTTGATCGAAAAACTGTGGCGACACTTTTAGACGAATCTGCGCTTGGTCTAGCGGGTGATAATACCGCGATTGGTGATGCGATTGGTTTGGCAGTGAAACGATTACGAAATGAATCACAAAATAGTCGCGTCTTAATTTTATTAACTGATGGCGCGAACACAGCTGGCGAAGTTTCGCCCTTAAAAGCGGCTGAACTTGCGGTGGCGAATCATTTAAAAATTTACACAATCGGCATTGGTGCGGATGAAATGTTAGTGGGGGGATTTTTTGGTTATCGAAAAGTGAATCCATCCGCTGATTTAGACGAAAAAATGTTGATTAAAATTGCAGAGAGTACAGGCGGTTATTATTACCGTGCAAAAAATTTGGACGATTTGAATAACATTTATATGCGTCTCGATGAACTGGAACCGGTCGAAAAAGATAAACAGTATTTCCGTCCAAAACGGGAATTGTATTTTATTCCATTAGCGATTGCGTTGGCGTTAGCGGGTTTGTTGAGCTGGAAACGAAAATGGAATTAAACGGCATCATTTCTGCATAACAGCATTCAGCGACTTAACTCGCCAAATGTCTGGCACAAAATGTCGTAAATTTTTCATTAACTCAAGGACAAAAAAATGGCTACTTCAAAAAAAATCATAGCACCTGATGCAATAACCAATGTCGAAATGATGTTGAATTTAAATGGCACTAATAAACCGATTACTAAAGCGTTTTCGTTTTTGAAACACACCGATGATGCCGCGCCGTATGTACCAAATCCAGCAACATATAACAGTGTTGTTTCAATGAACATTGCCGATGCACAAGGTAATGACCACATTTTTTCGACATATTTTGCGAAAACGGCTACAGCGAATGAATGGAATGCGTATGTGTTTGTTGATGGCAGAAATATCGATACCGTCACAACCTTTCCAATTGTGAATAATGATGTATTGCCGCCCATTAATGTGGATAATTTCTTTCCAATCGGAGCCGTCGATATGACGGATATGAATCTTGAAACTTTTGGAACGTCATTATTATCGCCGTTAAAAGCGTTGGTTTACCAAGGCTCAGTTCAAGTGCCTGAAACCATCAATAATGATTCATTTCCACCCCTTGATTTGTCGGCGTTGTCTCGTGATTTATCCTCGGTGTCTGGCGCAACTGGTTTATATTTTCCAAATGAGTTTTCTCCTGCATCGGGTGAATTGATTTTTCAAGGATCAGCACCTGCGGCTGGAGAACGGTCAATGTATTTTTCATTAAGCGGAGGCGTTATATCATCAGTAGCTTTAGGGGAAGGCGAAATCACGGCTAATCCATTAAAAATGTCTTTTGATAACAAAGGACAATTAGTTAATGTTGATGACGTTGATATGGTAAAAGGGTTCCAAACGAAAACACCAAGCTCAGAAGAACTCGCAAAATATGCGATTACACATGAACCCATTTCTACCAGTTTTGAACTCATGACAACCACAAGCGTGTTCTTTGATCATCTCGATTTATCTTCAATCAATCCTGCTTTGACATCTGTATCGTTAAACATTGGAGTTGATTTCGCAAACTCAACGCAATTTGTAACACCATTCACCGTTAATTCTTTACGACAAGCGTGGGGACTAACTGGCACCGATGAAAATGACACGCTTTCGGGTTCAGCTGAAAATGATTGGATTGTCGGATACATGGGCGCAGATAAAATGACGGGCGGAATGGGTGCCGATCAATTCTCTTTTCATGACGTTGAAGAAACGGGATTGACTGCAAAAACCCGTGACATCATTACCGATTTCAAACACAGCGACGGTGATAAAATTGACT
>JBAXMT010000452.1:0-1819 GCA_037134135.1 Methylococcaceae bacterium
GCAGAACGTCGGCGACGCATTTTAATTATTGTTCCCGCTAATTTACGCAAACAGTGGTATCAAGAATTACAAGACAAATTCGGTTTGAAAAGTCTCATTCTTGAAACGAAAAACTACAACGTCATCACCAAAAAACAGAATCCAAATCCATTTTCGACATCAGACGAAATTGTTTTATGTTCGTACCAATTTGCAAAAACGAAAGCCGATAAAATCAAAGCCGTTGATTGGCATTTGGTTGTTCTTGATGAAGCGCATCGATTGCGTAACGTGTATAAACCCAGCAGCGTCATTGCGCGAACAATCAAAGATGCTTTAGAAAAAGTTCATTTGAAAGTATTGCTAACGGCAACGCCGCTGCAAAATTCATTGCTGGAATTATATGGTTTGGTCAGTATTATCGATGACCGTATTTTTGGGGATTTAGACAGCTTTCGGGCGCAATTTTCAGGTTCAGGGAAAGGCGCGGCATTTCAACAGTTGAAAAATAGACTTGCACCTGTTTGTAAGCGCACATTGCGTTATCACGTTCAGCCTTATGTTTCTTACACGGCACGCAGAGCAATTGTTCAAGAATTTACACCTTCGATTGAAGAAAAAGAATTAGCCCATCTTGTCGCGGATTATTTGCGTCGCCCACAACTTAAAGCTCTTCCACAAGGTCAACGACAACTGATTTCGTTGGTACTTTGGAAATTACTCGCTTCTTCCACACACGCCATTGCAGGTGCATTGGAAACAATGGCGAATCGTTTGCAAAATCTGTTAAATGAAATGACAGATGTGCCTCATCTTTCTGATGAATTGGACAATGATTTTGAATCGCTGGATGAAATTAGTGATGAATGGGGCAGTGAAATCGATGATGAAATTTTGTTGAATACAGAAGAGAAAATTGCGATTGCACAAGAAATTAAAGAGCTGCGGCATTTTAAAAACTTAGCAACGAACATTCGTGAAAATGCAAAAGGCACCGCACTTTTAACCGCGTTAGAACGTGCATTTATTGAATTAGAACGTTTGGGCGCACCGAAAAAAGCCATCATCTTTACCGAATCTAGGCGAACGCAAGATTATCTTTTGTCATTGCTGGCAGAAACGCATTATTGTGAGTTTATTTGTCGTTGAATGTTTCGGAAATGTCGAAGAACATTTAATTGTTTCAGCTTGTCAGTTTGATGGCAGGATTTTGGAAGAAGATGACCCCGAAAAATTATTGCGTATTCCTGCACGCGTTTTGCCTGCGACAGATTTTGAATTAAAAGATACGCCATTATTAAGCGATATTGAAACGCGAAAATCTATGCTTTTGCGTGACATCAATCAACGTAATTTAGGTTATTTTGACTTAGAAGTTGAAAAGCTCGATGCGTGGGCGGATGATTTGAAACTCGGTTTAGAACAAGAAATTAAAGAAATCGACCGTGAAATTAAAGAGGTTCGACGCACGGCTTCGGGTTCGCCAACACTTGAAGAAAAATTACATTGGCAAAAACAGCAACGTGAACTTGAAACCAAGCGCAGTAAATTACGGCGCGAGTTGTTTGTTAATCAGGATAAAATTGACGCACAGCGCAATGACTTGATTGAAGAGCTTGAAAAGCAGTTGGAGCAGAAAGTAGAAGAACGAACACTTTTTAAAATTGAATGGGTGTTGCAATGAAATTTGAAGAGCTTAGATTGTCGCTCGCTACCTTTTAGGAAACTTTAAACACGATGAAACAAAAACTAGAACTAACATGGATTGGCAAAGAAAAACGCCCACGTTTAGAGCCACGCATTCTGCTTGAAGACAAAGAAAAATCCTACCATGCAAAAT
>JBAXMT010000453.1:0-1799 GCA_037134135.1 Methylococcaceae bacterium
TCCGAGCTTTGTCATTTTGGTATTGCGAGCTGAAAAAACTGTCCGAACTATTGCATTAGGCATTACGACATTTGGACTGCAAATTAGCGCGGCAAAAAAACCATCTAACATTTCAAGGTTCATTGCATCTGGACTAAGTGATTCAAGTATTTCAGATAATCTATCGAACTCTTGATCGGTTAATTCTGTATTTTTCATTGATAATCCCTAAAGGTTATTCATCATAAAAATTGTCATCTAACAATTCGTCTTCGTCATCGTATTCTTCAGGATCATATTCATCGTGATAGCCACCACCCATGAAATCTTTTTGGCTTTTTGTTAATTTTAAATCTTCGTCATCATCGCCTAATATGTCATCAGCTGTAGCATCAACAACATTTTCAACAAATACCATATCAATCGCATTTTTTATAGTTTCATCTGTAAATTCTTCAACATATTCTGAAATATGGTCGTAGATGAAATTAACGCAATCATCGACAAACCAGCCATCATTTTCAAAATTACTTGCCGCGATAGTAAATGCCGTATCGAAGTCTTCAATGGCTTTTGGTAAATCATCCCCACTGACGTATTTTTTTAACCATTCTGTTTTATCACTCATATTTAAATCTCACTCCTACTTACCTGAAAACTGACCATTTACATATTGATGAACAATCGAACTAATTAACGTCTGATAAGGTAGCCCAACTTTGATAGCTTCCGTCTTAATTTTTTCTAAATCATTTTCCAGCAATCTTAAACTGATCGATTTACGTTTGGAATGTTTCGCTTTCACAGCATTTTTAAGTTGTGACAGTTCTTGAGGTAGATTTGGAATACTGTCAGGGGTTTGGTTTTCTACGAAGTTTAGTAATTCAAGTTCTTCATCGTCATAACTGATTGTGGTGTTCATACTGGTTACTCGTATTTGCTGTTATGTTTTCTGCTGGGGATGATACTTTTTAAAAAGTATTTTTCATCATCTTCGACGAATAGGACGTAGTGAACATAATGGTTGATTTTAACAACTAGGATTTTTTGATTGGGATATTTTTCAGGATTATGATGAGGCAGAATATCGAGCAGCCTATTATCATTGATGGCGTTTTCAACATCTTCAAAACACACACCCCTTTCTTTTTTGAGTTGGTCGTTTTTTTCTAAGTTCCATTCAATTTTTTTAGCTTTCACATTTTGAATTCCAAAAAGGATTTCTTTTTAGTATCATCAACCCTATAGAATTTTGTTGTTAAGCCGATACAAGTCGAAATGTTAAAACAACAACTATTTAGATTTATGAGGTCGTCATGCGTAACAACAAAAAAATTACTTTGCTTGCCTTATTGATAGCAATTTCAACACAAGTGGAAGCTGCGAAAAAATTTGAACTCGATGAAACAAAATGGGGCAGTATTGGTGCAGGATTGCGCTCAAGTTTCAGAGCGCATGAAAACACACCAGACTGGGATAACAGCGTCAATTTAGACAATTTGCGTTTGTATTTAAACGGACAAATTCATCAATACTTAAAAGTAGAATTCAATACCGAATGTTCTTCATGTGGCAGAGGTGGTGACTTTCAAGTTTTAGATGCGATTGGTAAATTTGAATTTCATCCAATGGCAAATGTTTGGATTGGTCGTCATTTGGTTCCCGCTGAACGCCGTGAAATGAACGGTCCTTTTTACAGCGCGGTTTATAACATTTTTCAATCTGGAACACCGTTTGAACCCTCCGATTACAATACCGTTATCAAAGCCAGCAATTCTCATTATGAAAACCGCTGGTGCTGTATAAAGGAAAGCCGTGCA
>JBAXMT010000454.1:0-1798 GCA_037134135.1 Methylococcaceae bacterium
TTGCCGTCATTTCTGGATAGTTTGTTGCACCCTCTAAAATGAATCTCTTTGCGTACTCACCGTTACGAATGTTTTGTAACGCTTCACGCATCGCTTGACGGCTTTCTTCGTTAATCACTTTTGGGCCAGTGACGTATTCGCCGTATTCTGCGTTGTTTGAAATTGAGTAATTCATGTTTGCAATGCCGCCTTCAAACATTAAATCGACAATCAATTTCAATTCGTGCAAGCATTCAAAATACGCCATTTCAGGTGCGTAACCCGCTTCAACTAACGTTTCAAAACCCATTTTCACGAGTTCAACTGCACCGCCACATAAAACTGCTTGTTCACCGAATAAATCGGTTTCGCATTCGTCGCGGAAAGTTGTTTCGATAATGCCTGAGCGTCCGCCGCCAATGGCTGAAGCGTAAGACAAACAAATTTCTTTCGCTGTACCAGACGCATTTTGATGAACCGCGATTAAATCAGGAATGCCGCCACCGCGCACGAATTCTGAACGTACGGTGTGACCAGGAGCTTTTGGTGCAATCATGATTACGTCTAAATCCGCGCGTGGCACAACTTGGTTGAACAAAATCGCAAAACCGTGTGCAAATGCTAACGCCGCGCCTTGTTTAATGTTCGGTTCGATGACTTCTTTGTACAACGCTGATTGAAATTCGTCAGGCGTTAAAATCATCACGATGTCTGCGCTCGCAACTGCTGCGGGAACGTCTAACACTTTCAAACCGTGTGCTTCTGCTTTGGCAACCGAAGTTGAATTCGGACGAATACCAACCACTACGTCAACGCCTGATTCTTTCAAATTCAGCGCGTGTGCGTGACCTTGTGAACCGTAGCCAATAATCGCTACTTTTTTCGATTTGATAATTGAAAGGTCTGCGTCTTTGTCATAATAAACTTGCATTGTTTTTCCTGTGTAAAAGTTTAAGGGTTAAAGTTAAATTCCAGTTATTACCAGATATAATTAGGGGTATTAAATCCCCACAAATCAAAATATAAATATTTTAATACACTATCGATTGAACGGTAATCCGCGATTAAATCGTTAAAAATATCATGCAAATCCATCAGCTGATCTTCTTCCAATAGCATATCGGGATATACCGTTAAAAGTAACATTGTTTTGTTATCTTCTTTGTCAAACTGCAATTCGAGTTCTGTTCTGCAATCGCCAAAAACATCAATAATCGGTTGTTGAACCCACACTAAAAAATCGGCTAAATCATGTTCAAAAAGATAGGCTTTAATTTCTTTTGCGTCGCCGTTTAAACGAAACATTTTTTGAATTCGCTCAAACGAATGCTCAAAAATCGCCATTTCTTCTTGAGCTTTGGTTGGTCTGTTCATTAAAGATGCAATCCTTTTTCGCCACGAGAAATTCCCGTCGCGCCAGAACGCACCACTTCGATAATGCTGTTCGTGTCAATTGCCGCCAGAAACGCATCGAGTTTATCTGATTTTCCTGTCATTTCGATAACATAAGAAGTCGCCGTAACATCGATGATTTTGCCGCGAAAAATATCGACTACGCTGCGTAATTCGTCACGCATTTTGTCGGTCGTTTTGACTTTAACCAGCATCAATTCGCGCTCAATATGCACGACTTCTTCCAAATCAATCAACTTCACCACGTCGATGAGTTTGTTCAATTGCTTGATAATTTGTTCGATGACATCTTCGCTACCGCGCGTCACCAGCGTCATGCGTGACAAACTCGCGTCTTCGGTTGGCGCAACAGTCAATGATTCAATGTTGTAACCACGCGCCGAAAATAATCCCGCCACGCGCGATA
>JBAXMT010000455.1:0-1798 GCA_037134135.1 Methylococcaceae bacterium
ACACCGATAATGACTTGCACAGACAACGGTAATTTAGTTTTTAGCATGAATGATTCTGAAATAATAAAAGTGTGTGGCGGATTATCGCAGCAATCGACTTAATACGTTCACAATCGTTTGTTGCACATCGGCGAGCGGTTGATTTGCTTTGATAAGTTTAATGCGTTGTGGATAGAGTTCGGCTTGTAATAAATAGGCTCGGCGGACATCTTCAAAAAACTGTACGGTTTCCGATTCAAATCGGTCAAATGCGCCACGTTTTCCTGCGCGTTCCATACCGATTTTTACAGGCGCGTCGAGTAATAAAGTTAAATCGGGACGCAAATTACCTTGCACTAAATTCTCTAATCCTTCGATGGTGCTGATTTTCATATTTCGTCCACCACCTTGATACGCATACGTTGCGTCGGTAAATCGGTCGCAAATCACCCAATCACCACGCGCCAATGCGGGTTCAATAACGTGTTTAATGTGTTGCGCTCTGGCGGCAAACATCAAAAGTAATTCAGCTTCTTCGGCAATCGCTTCGCTTTTTTTCTTGAGTAATAATGTGCGTAATTGTTCAGCTAACGGTGTTCCACCAGGTTCACGGGTGACGACAATCGGGATATTTCGGGCTTGCAAATAGCTTTCAACAAATGCCACATTAGTTGTTTTTCCAACGCCTTCGCCACCTTCAAAAGTGATAAATTTTCCTCTAGTCATAGTTAATTCGCTTGTTTGGCTTTCATCAATTCGATGATTTCTTTCAAATAGGTAATTTCAGTTTGTTGTGCTTCGATAATGAGATGGGCTTTTTCGAGGTCATTTGAAGTGTTTGAAATATGCAAAATGTTACTAACGTTATGATTTTCACTTCCTGTTAAAAACACCACATTTCGTTCACCAAAACTCACCAATTCCATAAAGTTTGCGTCTAATGCTTCGGCGATTTGTTTAATTCTCAACGAGGCAACATCGGTTTCACCACGTTCAATGTTGGCATAGCCGTTAAGCGATAAACCGAGTTTTTCTGCCATTTGTTCTTGTGATAATTCTTTCGCTTGCCGCATGAATTTAATTTTGTCGCACATTCTCATAAATACCCACTCACACTATGTAAATCAACAGTTTTTCTTGATTGTAGCAGGTTGGATTGAATCTTAGAATGGACACTTAAATTAACTTGGAAATTTGTACCAATGAAAAAATTAGTTTTAACTTGCTTTGCATTAAGTCTTAGCGGTTGTGCAACGATGGGTAATGGTTCAACGCAAAGTTTAACCATTACAACCGTCAATGATAAAACGCCCGAAAAAACAACCTGCAACATCACCAATGAAGAAGGTAGTTGGCAAACAACGGGTAGTAATGCAACTACCATCATTCACCGTGACGGAAACACCATGATGATTAAGTGTGACAACCCGTATCAAAAAGGATTGTCCATGCTTGAGCCGACATTTAGTCGAAAGTATGTTCAATTTGATTTGTTTTTTACGTCGGTAATTGGTGTGCTTGTTGATGCTGGAACAAATGCGTTTTATTCCTACCCTTCAACGGTAATTATCGGAATGATAGATAAATCAGGTGTAATCATGCTCCCGCCTAAAATTGAGGATTCAAAATGATTAACAAAACAATAATCGCAACATCTATCGCGCTACTTTCAGGCTGTGCAACGATGGGCGACCGTGCAATGCAAAGTGTAACCATTACAACTACCAACAATAAATCCCCAGAAATAACAATCTGTAACATCTCTAATAACTCACATTGAGCGGCTCACAATTCCCAAAATTATGATTTAAACTCTGCG
>JBAXMT010000456.1:0-1797 GCA_037134135.1 Methylococcaceae bacterium
AGTTGTCGCGCCCTTTTCGAGCGCGATTTGGTTTAATGATTTAAGAATTTGCGGATTGATTCAATATCGACTTTCAAGCCGCGTTCTGCAAAATTGCGCGACGACATTTCGTAGAGTTCCGCGTACTCGCACGGCTTTATAAACGATAACGGCTCTTTGTGATTTATCGCGCTAATCAAATTACGCGCCGACACATACTCACCAAGTGCGGCGTGCGCGTCAGAAGCCGAATAACTTGTCGTGTTCGATTTACCAATCGGCTTATCAGGATTTTCTGAAACCCGCTGTACATTGTAAAAGCGCATTATTTTTAGAGATGTTGCGCGAGTTAAGTTGTAAATTTCCGCTAATTCTATAAGCGATAAGTACATGATTAAAACGGAATGTCGTCATCATAAGCAGGCGCGGCTGGCGGTGCTTGATTGAATTGTTGAACGGATTGCGCGTGTTGTTCTTGATTGAATTGTTGAACGGATTGCGCGTGTTGTTGATGCGGGGTTTGATAAGATGCAACAGGCGCGGGTGCGTATTGTTGACCGCCTGATTTTTTACCCAGCAAATCCACGACACTGACGTTCAAAGCCAACGTTGTTTTCAGTGTGCCATCTTTTGCCTGATATTCGCGCGTTGATAATTCACCCGACACAAAAACCGATTGCCCCTTTACCAAATACTGCGCGACCGATTCTGCTCTTTTCCCCCACAGCGCACAATATAACCACAGCGTCGTTTTCTTATCGCCAAACCCGATCGAATTTGCGACGGCGAAATTAAGCACAGAACCGCCACCAACTTGTTTTAATTCTGCATCTCTGCCCAAACTTCCCGTACACGAAAAAACATTACTCATAAAATCCCCCTTTTTTTGGCTTCAATTTTCAATTTCTCAATCTCTTTTTTTAGCTGCTCAATTCGAGCGTAGCTAGTGTGAATGACGCTGATTAGCTCGTTGTCAGTTAGTTTCATTTGTTTATCCTTGACTTTAGCAATTGCAGCACGCGCTTTAACCAACGCACCGCGTATTCCTTTAGTTGTATGCGCTTTTGAATTGGCTCTAGCTCTTCAACTAGCGCGATTAAGGCTGCAAACCGCCCCACATCAACAACAGGTGCTGGTAGCTTGGGGCGTTGTTCTTCATATAAAGCATCGCAAGCCATTTCATAATTTGCGTCATTAGTCTAATGAACTCTTATTGATGCTTTTACCGCCCAAGACGGTGCATCGTCCCAGTTCGGTTCAAATTGCGGATTTTTGATTTCTTCATCAAGACACTCAGCTAATGTTTTGACTAGCCCTACAATCACGGGTTCAATCGGGTTTTGCTCGAAATAGTCTGTTATTGCATTCTCAACTACATTCGTGAACCCCATAAAACTAAGGAATTCTTCAATCTGATCTTTGCTCATAACTCTAAAATCTCCCATTTATTCCCAACCAATGTCACTTCTCTAAAAATAATCGACGGATTCAAAAATAAAAACCGCTTTAGCTTCAATTTGTAAACCGCTGTTTTCATGCCCTTTACATCTTCAATAATCGTCACGTCAAAACAGTTTCCGTTAAAGTCTTGAATCTCTTCTGTGTAATGAAAATCGGCAATGTAGTGTATTGCTCGATGTTTCTTGCCGTTTCGCTTGAATTTATCAAACAGTAAAAAACGCGGCTGCACTGCCAAATAACTAATCTCGCCACGTTTGTACATATCTAACAAATCAATGTAACGCGCACGCTCGACTAACGAATCGAATTTAATGCCGTCGAATTCGCACTTTTTGTTTTTGTATTTAGTCATTTTTT
>JBAXMT010000457.1:0-1797 GCA_037134135.1 Methylococcaceae bacterium
ATGGTGGCAAAAGTCGTTTATTACTTGAAATGGCAACAGGTTTGGGTAAAACCTACACTGTCGCGCATTTGGTTAAACAGATATTGCAGCAAGGTAACATTAAGCGGGTGCTGTTTTTAGCGCATCAAGTTGAAATTCTGTTGCAATCCGTGACCGCATTTAAAAACGTTTTGGGTATTGGCACTTATTCATATTCAGCTTGTTTTGGTGGCGCAGACCCAGAACCGACAGATTTTGTATTTGGTAGTTTTGACACGTTATTTAGCAAAATTGCCACGCTCGAAAAAGAAACCTTTGATGTTGTTATCGTTGATGAAGCGCATCATACGCCAGCCGTAACGTATGCCGCCGTAGTTGAACATTTTCACCCTAAATTATTAGTCGGTTTGACGGCAACGCCATTCCGAGAAGACAGCAAAGATGTTTTAGCCTTTTTTGGTGGTTCAGCAGGTCATGTCGGCAAATATGATTTAGCGTGGGCGTTGCGTCACAACAAATTGGCGTTTCCGAAGTATTTGGTTTTGCTTGATGATTTGGATCAATCACGCATTGACCAACTTAGTGCTGGAATGTCGATTAGTGATTTAGATCAACAACTTTTTTTACACAAAAAAGATGAAGAAGTTGTCCGTATTATAGAAAAGACGGTACACGACAAAGAAATCCCGAATCCTAAAGGCATCGTTTTTTGCCGTAGCATCAAACACATTACGCATCTTATTCAATTTTTCCCCGCTGGTAGCGCGACGTTTGTTCATTCACAAATGACTGACCAACAACGTTGGCAAAATATCCGTGATTTTCGAGAAGGCACTTATCGTTATATTTTAGTGCGTGATTTGTTCAACGAAGGCATTGATATTCCAGAAACGAATTTGTTAGTTTTCATGCGTTACACAGGGTCACGCACAGTATGGTTGCAACAATTGGGTCGTGGATTACGCAAAACACCGAATAAAGATTTTGTTTATGTGTTGGATTTTGTCGGCTCGTTGGAACGCTTGAATGAAGTGCATCAGCTCACAAAACGTATCAATGACACACCGATTGAAAAAGAAAATTGGGAAGAACCACCAGAACCACGCGAGAAAAAAGAAACGGTACATAATTCGTCAATCGAGGTGAATTATAGTCAGTCTGCCGCGCAGGTTTTGGAGCTTATCGAAGCGATGCAATATCGCCTGAAATCAAGAATGCAAGCCATTGAAGTGTTGCAACGATACTACGACGATTACGAAAAAATCCCCGCTTTGAATGAAGTCGAAAGCGTGTTGATTGATATAACTGCCGACCAAATCGCTACACATTTTGATTCGTATTTTGGTTATTTAGAAGCGGCATTATCGGAACAATACGAACAAAGTTTTTTCAAAACGCTTTGCCTTGATTATGCTGAAAAGTTTTATCAAGAAAATCACATTTGCCCGTCTTTTCGCGCCATTAGTTTGGCAAATCAATACAATGGTTTGCTCGCGTGTTCTGAATTAGAAGTTAAATTTTTGTTGGGCAGTGAAGAAGAATTAGAAAATTATTTGTCGGAAAAATACGGATTTTTTGAACCAAAAAAACACGCTGTTGCTGATGCCGTTGAAATTGAATTGCCGCTCGAAATTGTAACAATTACTCGAATCAAAGAAGAAGCACGGCTAATTGATAAATACTCAACTGTTATTAGCACGCGCCATGATTTATTAAAACTTCCCACCGAAGAACGCGCTGAAATTAAGCGCGTTTTTAATTCTGAATTTCGTTTTTTGAATGCTTTGCAGGATAAAAAAGCACAAACAGATAACAACC
>JBAXMT010000458.1:0-1793 GCA_037134135.1 Methylococcaceae bacterium
CCAACGATGTCAGCGTTGTTTTGGATTTGATGATTCACGATATTGATATTATTTTGGCGTTGGTGAATTCGGACATTGAACGCATCGACGCGAGCGGTACGGCGGTTTTAACCAAAGGGACAGACATTGCGAATGCGCGTTTGACGTTTAAAAACGGTTGCGTGGCGAATGTGACCGCGAGCCGAATTAGCATGAAACTCGAACGCAAAATGCGTTTGTTTCGCCCAAGTTCTTACGCTTCCGTTGATTTTCAAAATCGCATTTTGCAAAAATACCGCACTGGCGAAAAAGAAATGTTTGCAGGTGTTCCAGAAATTATCAGCGAAGAAGCCACCTTTGAAACCAGTGACGCGCTACTTGCCGAAATTCAACAGTTTGTGAGCTGCATTCAAACGGGCAAACAGCCTTTGGTGACAGGCGAAGCGGCGCGTTTAGCGTTGGCGACGGCAATTCAAATTACAAAACTCATTCACACGGAAACACAATTATGATTCAAATGGTTAATCTCAAGGCGCAATATACTGAAATAAAAGAAGAAGTTGAACGCGGCATTGCAGAAACAATCGAGAATTGCAGCTTTATTTTAGGACCCAATGTTCAAGCCTTTGAACGTGAAGCCGCAGAATATCTTGGCGTAAAACACGCGATTGGCGTGGCTTCTGGCACGGACGCTTTGCATTTGGCGTTAATCGCCGAAGGCATTGGCGCGGGTGACGAAGTGATTACCACACCATTTACGTTTATTGCGACCGCCGAAGCGATTAAATACGTCGGTGCGATTCCCGTGTTTGTGGATATTGACCCGCGCACCTTTAACATTTGTCCCAAAGCGATTGCCGCTGCGATTACGCCAAAAACCAAAGCGATTATGCCTGTGCATTTGTTTGGTCAACCAGCCGATATGACAGCAATTTTAGCGTTGTGTGAACAGCACAATTTGAAGTTAATTGAAGATTGTTGCCAGTCGTTTGGCGCGAAAATCAACGGCAAACAAACGGGTGCAATCGGTCACGCTTCGGGATTTAGTTTTTTCCCAAGCAAAAATTTAGGTGCGTTTGGTGATGGTGGTTTAGCGACGACGAACAACGATGAAACAGCAGCAAAAATTCGCCAACTTCGCAATCACGGTTCGGACGTGCGTTATTATCACGACGTGATTGGTTACAACAGCCGTTTAGACGAAATTCAGGCGGTAGTTTTACGCGCCAAACTCAAACACATCGACAAATACAATGAAGGTCGTCGTCGCGTGGCGCATTTGTATTCGGAATTGTTGGCGGGTTTGCCGTTGGAAACGCCATTGGAAGACGGTTTGGGCGAACACGTTTATCATCAATACACGTTGCTTTGCGACCGACGCGACGACGTGATGGAGGCATTACAAGCCCAACAAATTGGCTGCGCGGTGTATTATCCCGTGCCGTTGCATCAGCAAAATGCGTTCAAAGAAGAATGCGCGGGAATGACGTTGCCTGTGACAGAATCCGTGGCTTCGCGGTGTTTTTCATTGCCGATTTGTCCGTTTTTGACTGACGATGAAATTAACGAAATCTGTGACGTGATTCGCGGCGTATTCGCTTAAATCATTACTCGAATTGCGCTGTGAATCATTTGCAGCGCGTTCAAATCCAATTCTCCGACACGATTATGTTGATTGCACAACGCACCACGAAAGCCCAAATAATCTGCGTCAAACGGCAATAATTCCGCGATATTTTCCAAGCGTAACGAACCCGCTAAACCACAAATTAGCGTTTCTTTTTTGGCAAGTTCAACAAATTCGCCAATCGTTT
>JBAXMT010000459.1:0-1791 GCA_037134135.1 Methylococcaceae bacterium
GCGCGGTTCTTTCTGACAGCGGAACGATCAATGAAGAATCTTCCATTTTGAATTTCCCGGCGCTGAATATTCGTGAGGCGCACGAGCGGCCAGAAGGAATGGAAGAAGCAGCTGTCATGATGGTTGGTCTTGATTCTGTTCGCGTGATACAAGCCCTGCGAATTCTGGCTGACCAACCGCGAGGCACTAGGCGCCTTCTGCGCCAAGTAGAGGATTATTCAATGCCGAATGTTTCCGACAAAGTGTTGCGAATCATTTTGAGTTACACGGATTATGTGAATCGAAATGTTTGGAAGAAGGATTGATTGCCCCAAAAACGTCTTTTATTAATCACTCAGTGGTTCGATCCAGAACCGACTTTTAAAGGCCAGTTATTTGCTCGCGAACTAGTAAAATTAGGATTTGATGTAGAGGTACTCACGGGTTTCCCTAATTATCCAGGTGGAAAAGTTTATCCGGGTTATCGTATTAAATGGCTTCAAAGAGAAGTTATTGATGGGGTTAGAGTTACTCGTGTTCCACTTTTCCCAAGTCATAATCAGTCGCCATTTGGTCGAATCCTTAATTATGTAACATTTGCAGTTTCAGCAACTATTTATGGGATCATTGGGGCTAAAAAAGCGGATGTAATTTACGCATATCACCCACCCTTGACCGTAGGTTTTGCTGCTGTATTGATAAGGTTCTTTCGACAAATTCCAGTTGTTTATGACATTCAGGATATGTGGCCCGACACATTGCGCGCTACTGGCATGTTGCAAAATCCATTTATGCTTAGGGTGGTCTCTATGGCATGTCAGTGGGTGTATAAAAATGTTGATCAGATTGTGGTCCTTTCTCCTGGGTTTCGTAAACTTTTAATAGATCGCAACGTGCCCGATTCAAAGATCGAAATTATTTATAATTGGGCTGATGAAACCGCTATAACATCAAACCAAACTACATCTTCAAGAATATTGCTTGGTCCAGAAGGTTTTCGAATTCTCTTTGCTGGAAATATGGGTAAAGCACAGTCTCTAGAGTCGGTCCTTGTAGCGGCTAAGTTGTTGCAAGAAAAAGGATCTCGTATTCAATTCGTATTTCTTGGTGGCGGAATTCAAGTAGCCAGCTTAAAAACAACACGGGAAAAATTGGGGTTGCAAAATGTGCATTTCTTTCCCCCGGTTCCAATGTCCGAAGTTGGGGCATATCTCAAAGAAGCGGATGCGTTGCTTGTGCATTTAAGAAAGGATCCACTTTTTGAGATAACCATCCCATCTAAGACCCAGGCGTATATGACGGTTAGCAAACCAATTCTTATGGCTGTAGGTGGTGATGCATCGGATTTGATAAATCGGTCTGGTGGTGGCGTAAGTGTAGAGCCTGAAAATCCAGAGGCAATAGCAATGGGTGCTCTGCAACTCGAACACATGTCGGCTGAAAAATTAAAGTTAATGGGTGACAAAGCCGGACGCTATTACCAAGACGAACTTTCTGTAGGCGTGGGTGTGCTTAGATTTGATTGTCTTTTTAAGAAGATAATAAATCGGGTATCGAACTAGACTATTTCTAGGGACCATATTGAGAACTATCGAGTTTATTAAAAGTTGATCACTTTAAATATTTGTTTATCAAAACCCAAAAATTTACACTTGTAATAGCAATTCTCAGTAAGAATATGTGGCCAACCCACAAATAATTAATGTTTTAAGTGTGGTAAAGACCACTTATTTTTCGAGCCAGCATTGATTTTGTAGCATCAAATATTGACAGTAGTATCTTGCAGACACGGAATTACATGAAGCATTCGCG
>JBAXMT010000460.1:0-1787 GCA_037134135.1 Methylococcaceae bacterium
ATGATGCTCAAAATTTCATTTCTCCCGCAGCCAAAACCAACTCGTCTATAAAATGCTGCCCGTAAAGAGGCAAATAATTGTTTTTCAAATAAGCAATTTTGGTTTTTGAACTCGGAATTAAATGTGACAAATTTCGTGCTACTAAATCAGCATCTGTTTCTATGTCATGCGCCATTCCTGCAATAATGCCAACACCTAAACCTAGCCGAACATAACTTTTAATCACGTCCGTATCGGCTGCCGACAAAATAATGTCGAGTTCACTCACTGAATTTTTAAACGCCGTTTCGATATTTGAACGCCCTGTAAAACCAAAGCTGTAAGTCAGAATAGGAAATGACGCTAATCTATCCAATGAAATTTCACCTTCGGCAAGCGGATGACCTTTTGGCACAACCGCGACGTGATGCCATTCATAGCAAGGTTTAACCATCAAATAAGTATCGTCGGCGACTTTTTCAGTGCAAATCGCAATGTCTGCTTTATGTGTGTGCAATTTGTTAATCAACTGTTCAGGCGAGGCTTCGTCCATATAAATTCGCACACCTGGATATTTTTCTCGAAAACGTAAAATCGGTTTTGGTAAAAAATACTTCGCTTGGGTGTGTGTCGTAGCGATATGTAAAACGCCATGTTCACTATCAAGATAATCGGCGGCAAGCGTTTGAATGTTTGTTTTCGCTTGGTTAATTGCATTCACTTCTTCCATAATTCGCAAGCCGAGCGAATTCATCGCAACGATTTTTTTGCCTTTTCTCTCAAATAATGGTGAGCCAATTTCCGTTTCAAATAACTGCAATTGCCGACTAACTGCTGATTGCACAATGTTCATTTTTTCCGCCGCAAGCGACAAACTAAAGTCTGTTTCCTGCAAAATTCGCAGTAATTCAATTTGACTTAAATTCATAATCAATGAAACCAATGAGCATGACGGATTTTCAAATCGATTTTATCGCCGCGACTGAGTTGCAAGCGTTTAAATTGTTCATTTGGCATTTCAGCAAACACGGCTTTTTGATTGCCATTTGGTAGAATTTTAGTCAATTCAATCCGAATTAACGCGCCTAAATGTTGCCAATCTTTGAGCGTCACAGGGGTGTCGTTTAGGGTTTTGCTAATTTCAATATCGTGTGGTCGAACGTGCGCGACAGAAGTCGGGCTAATATCTTTAGCGATTGGCAAACCCACTTGTTGAAACCAGTCTGAAGAAAAATGCGAAAGCTCAAATTCATTGGTTTGCCCGATAAATTTTGACACAAATACATTGGCGGGATGGTCGTAGATTTCATCGGGCGAGCCTTGTTGTTCAATCCGTCCTTTGTTTAACACGACAACTTGACTAGCCACTTCCATCGCTTCTTCTTGGTCATGCGTCACGAAAATACTGGTGACATTTAATTCATGATGCAAATTACGAAGCCACTGACGCAAATCTTTTCGAACACTGGCATCTAACGCACCAAAGGGTTCATCAAGCAATAAAACAGACGGTTCAACTGCCAAAGCTCTTGCTAATGCAATACGTTGACGTTGACCACCTGAAAGTTGGTCAGGAAAACGATTGTGTAACCAATCCAGTTGCACAAGTTCTAACAATGCGTGCGTTTTATTTCGCACAACAGTTTCGTTTGGACGTACTTTTTTGTCTTTCACACGCATTCCAAATGCCACATTATCGAAAACCGTCATGTGGCGAAACAGTGCGTAATGTTGAAATACAAACCCGATGCCGCGTTGACTGACATGGTGTTGAGTTTTATCTTCACCATTTAATAAAATCTGCCCTT
>JBAXMT010000461.1:0-1786 GCA_037134135.1 Methylococcaceae bacterium
GCCGACGCGCTGCATAAGTTGTTTACGACGTTTTTTAAATTCAGTTTGTTTCATTTGTTTTTATGTTCCATTATGGCAAAACTTGCTTTGTCTATTTCGCCGATTTGTTAATTAAGTTGTTCATCCAAAATTGATTCGATCCACCTATCATTCCTCGATAAGCTCTACAATGCAACTAACCCACTTTAAAACGGTAGATGCTCTGCGAGAAAAGGTTTCATCTTATTTAACTTTGGTACGCGCTTAGTTTTCTCATTATTTCTTTCATATCGAATAAATCCGTTTGTTTTAAAATAACCACTTTATATTTTTCACTTTTTTGCTGGAGCATTATGCTGACAATACCAGGGTTTAGTTTATCAATTTTTATTGATGAAAAAAGTTTTAATGAAATTCAATCTGGTAACAATCCTTATCATTACGTTATGGCAAATAAATATTGGAAAAAATGGCTTCAAAACAAAAAATATAGCTCGTTAATTTTAAAAACTAATTGTTTTCAAAGTATGGAAATTCCTTATTTAGGCTTTGAAAAACAAGTAATTCAACGCAAACATTTTGATAAAAAACCTGTAAAAATTTTTGCTATTCGCATTTCAATTTCACATAAATTTTTCGATTGGAGTGAAGATTTAAGTAAATGTATGCGAACCAATAAGCATTATGGATGCTATGGAATTTTGTGGACTTGCTCCGAATGCAATGCAAAAATTTGTTGTGCCGAAGGTAGTCATTCGGGCGATGCTCATCTTGATAATCTTTGTGATGAATGTTGGCAAAAATGTAACGATTAGCCATCAAAGTACAAAAAATTGCGTCGATTTGACGATTTCTGCTTCATATTGATTTATTAGAGAGGCATAACTCAAAAATTTCACTCGAGCCTGTATTTCAGTAAGACTACCGTAATTTATTTTTTGTTTGTATTCTGAATGCCTACATTCATCGGCGACAATAATCATCCGCGTATAGAAATCTTGTAAATCGTGAAATTTTAAAAGCGAGTTCTGAATATCTGTGGAATGCTCTATTTCAAAAAAAGAATGTGGCATATTTCTTTTATTAAGCCAAATAACATCAATTGTTGAACTTCTTTTGACTACCGAAGGAAAAGAATAATCAGGAAGTGTGTTGAGTGTCCTAATTTCGCCTAAGTTTTTATCAATAAATTTCTTATTTTTGTCTTGATTGGGTGAAAACGTGTCTAAACCTTTAAGGTTACCAATCGTCAATAATAGCCCTTGATAGTAAGCATGTGTAAATTCAATAACTTCTTTGGATGTTTTGTTGTTTTTAGTTTCCGTTATGATTCCTCGATTTTCAATTTCTTGCCTAAGTTTTACTGAGCCATAAAGCCCAGGTCTTATTTTGTAAATATTTTTATCTAGCTGCACAATTCTACGAATGCTAGCAAAAGGCGTTTTAGTTTTCCAAACACATTGCTTTATTTTGAAAACCTCTTGATTCAGTTGCCCAAGCGTTGCAACGCCGCCTAATTGCTCCAATGTTAAAAGGACTGCTTCATTCTGTTTCATAACGGTAAATCAATTTTAAACGTATAAAGCTCATGATAAATTGAAAACTTTTTAGGAAACACCTTCATAATTTCTGGCATCAACTGCCTTTTACCGCCAACCCATTTTAAAAACGGGGCTACTAATTTATTTTTTGCCATATTTGCCTTTCATCGTGGATGAAATAATGAATATTGTTTATTCAGAAAAATTATCCCGCAACGCCAACACGCCCGCGCGTAAATACTCGGTTAATTCCATAAAATCATTTT
>JBAXMT010000462.1:0-1785 GCA_037134135.1 Methylococcaceae bacterium
TTAAAACGACTGAATACCGTAGAATCTGAATGTAATGAGTTAAAAAAATCACTTGCGTTAAAACAAGATGATTTCACAAGGATAAATACGCAATTAAACGAGCGTACACATACTTTAGAAAATATAGAGAAAAATTTTCAACAGACTGAAAGCGATAAAAAAGAGCTACAAACAAAATTAGATACTCTCCAAAAAAACTTACAAGATGCAACTAATAAAATTGCAGCTTTAACAGAACAAAGTAGTCGGGTTCTTGGGCTTGAACAAGAATTGACACAAAAACAAGAAAGTCTCCAAAATTTAAGCGCACAAGTTTCTGAGCTTATTGCAAAATTAGATGCCTCTAATCATGAAATCGATGATGCTAATAAGTTGAAAGAGGATATTAAATCCATGCACGAGACAACCGCAAATTTGCGGCAAAAATTAGGGATTGCGGAATCCGCCTTAACTGAACAGCGAAATCAATTTGTAATTTTAAATTCAGAAAAAATTGAAATCAGTGAAAAGAAAGATAATTTGCTCATTGAACAACAGGAATTAACCAATAAACTCGCGGAGCTAACTGCAAAACTTGATGCCGAGCAAAAACAAGGACTTGAAAAAATTACTCTCCTCAATGAAGCAAAAGAAGAGCTATCTGATAAATTCAAAACATTAGCCACTGAAATTTTAGAAGAAAAATCTAGGCGATTTGCTGAACAAAATCAAACCAGTTTAGGACAATTACTAGAACCCTTAAAAATTCAACTGCAAGATTTTAAAGGGAAAGTCGAAGAGGTTTATGTTCAAGAAGGCAAAGACCGTAGCGCACTTGCTGAACAATTGAAAACAATGATGACGCTCAATCAACAACTTTCCAAAGACGCAGACAATTTAACTCGTGCATTAAAAGGCGATAATAAAGCTCAAGGGAATTGGGGCGAGTTAATGTTAGAACGAATTTTAGATACTTCTGGATTACGCAAAGGTCATGAATATGACGTTCAGGAAAGTCATAAACGCGAAGACGGTTCACGTCTCCAACCAGACGTAGTGATTCATTTGCCAGAAGACAAGCACTTGGTTGTTGATTCAAAAGTTTCTATTATCGCTTACAACGACTACATTTCTGCCGAATCCGAGGCGATTCAAAAAGCCGCACTCAAACGTCACGTCGATTCTTTTAAAATGCACATTAAAGGATTATCTGAAAAAAATTACCAGCATATTCATGGTGTGAAATCGTTAGATTTTGTGCTGATGTTTGTACCTGTTGAATCTGCTTTTATGTTGGCTGTTGCAAATGACAATGAGCTTTGGCAAGAAGCGTGGAAAAAGAATGTATTATTAGTCAGTCCTTCTACATTATTGTTTGTGATTCGCACAGTGGCGCATTTGTGGAAACAAGAACAACAAAGTAAAAACGCTCAAGAAATTGCAAAACGTGGCGCAGATTTATACGATAAAATCGTCGGTTTTGTGGGCGATATGAATGATTTGGGAACTCGCTTAAAACAAGCAAACGACAGTTATGACAAAGCCTTTAATAAACTTAGCAAGGGAAGAGGTAATGTCATGCGACAAGCTGAAATGTTAAAGGATTTAGGCGTTAAGCCTACTAAACAGCTTAATATAGAACAGTTAGACGATATTGCTGATGCAAAATTCTTAGAGTGATAATAAAAACCTAAATTTTGAGAATAATCATGATTTCAGTCACTATTTCAGAACCGTTAGCGCAAGCGGCAATTTCAAGTATTCGCACCGCATTTCCTAACACATTAGCTATTTATCTTTTCGGGA
>JBAXMT010000463.1:0-1785 GCA_037134135.1 Methylococcaceae bacterium
CGACGCGCCACTAATATAATTTTGAGCAATCGCCGCCAGCACGTCTTTGTAAAGCGGTTCGCCGTCGGCACCCGCTTCTTTGGTTCGGTCTAAAACAGCAATTTTGCGACACGTTTCAGGCAATGCCGCGAGCAAACTTTCGGCATCAAACGGACGATATAAACGCACTTTTAATAATCCAACCGATTCGCCTTGTCGGTTGAGATAATCCACTGTTTCGGTGACAGCTTCTGCGCCCGAACCCATAATAATCATCACGCGCTCGGCGTTTTCCGCGCCAATATATTCAAACAAACGATAAGCACGACCCGTCAGCGCAGCAAATTTATCCATCGCATTTTGCACAATCGCAGGCAGAGCGGCGTAATGCGAATTGACCGATTCGCGCCCTTGAAAATACACATCAGGATTTTGTGCCGTGCCACGCAACACAGGTTTATCAGGCGTTAACGCACGATTTCGATGCGCGATAATCCACGCTTCATCAATCATGGCGCGAAAAACGTCATCGTCAAACGTGTGAATTTTAGCGACTTCGTGCGAGGTTCGGAAACCATCAAAAAAATGCAACATCGGAATGCGACTTTCTAACGCAGCTGCGTGAGCAATCAACGCAAAATCCAAAACTTCCTGCGGCGAATTGGAACACAACATAGCAAATCCCGTCATTCGCGCCGACATTACGTCGCTGTGATCGCCAAAAATCGACAATCCCTGATACGCCAACGAACGCGCCGCAATATGAAACACCGTCGGCGTTAATTCCCCCGCGATTTTGTACATATTCGGCAGCATCAACAATAAACCTTGAGAAGCGGTAAATGTCGTAGCGAGCGAACCCGCTTGCAACGCGCCATGAATCGCCCCCGCTGCACCCGCTTCACTTTGCATTTCGATAACTTGCGGAACAGTTCCCCATAAATTCATCACACCTTGTGACGACCATTCGTCTGACCATTCGCCCATTGGCGTTGCAGGCGTGATAGGATAAATAGCGATGACTTCGCTGAGTTTGTGCGCGACTGTCGCGGCGGCTTGATTTCCATCGATGGTAAGAGTGTTCTGATTTCGCATTGGGCAATCCTTAATTTCAGTAAAAAGAAGTATGACATTTTGCTTTGCGTCTTGAGTTTACAACGGTAATCTAAAATACGTTAAATTTTTTGGGAGAGATTTATGAATAAATCAATAACAGGCTTCATTTTCGTCATGGTGTTAATGTCGAATTTTATGTTCAATTTTTGCGTGGCGAATTCGGATGCAAGTCAATCAAATCAAGCGGTAGAAGCGATTGATATAGAAGCGTTTGTGCGCTCGAATTGTCCACATTGTGCAGCAGCGGAAGAATTTTTAAATATCTTACAACAGGAACAACCGAATTTGCGAATCGTCATTCGTGACGCGACTCAAGATTCTGCGGCGTTGGAACGGTTGAAATCGCTCGCACAATCGCAAAAAATAGGCGCGATTCGTGTTCCCGCCATTCAAATCAACGGGCAATTGATTGTTGGTTATTCGGATGAAACGACGACGGGGAAACTGATTCGCGATATTTTGGCATCGCTGCAAAAATCGCCGATTCAGAATGAGGCAGGAAGTTGTGAAATTGAAACGGCTTTATCGTGCGAAGCACCGCAGGAAAATATTCCCGAAGCGTTTGAATTGAATTTTTTTGGGCAGAAACTGACGCTTACCGAAATAGGTTTGCCATTGTTCACCGTGACGATGGGTTTGCTCGATGGCTTTAATCCGTGTTCGATGTGGGTGTTGATTTTGATGATTTCG
>JBAXMT010000464.1:0-1779 GCA_037134135.1 Methylococcaceae bacterium
CGGTCACGCCGTCTTCATCGTGTCCAGGTTCAAAACGGTATTGCAACGCAATCGTCAGTTTGCCGACTTTTTTATGGTCAGGAAAATCCCACTCGTTGACATATTCCTCGCCTTTTTCGCGGGTTAAATCTTCTTTGGTTAAAAATAAAAACTGTTTATTTTCACGTTCCACTTTTTTGCGCCAAGTGTCGAGCGTTACGCCGCTGACAATTTCAGGAGGTAATTTGTGGTCATAAAACGCATACAACCATTCTTCATCTTCCACCAAATCGACGCGCCGCCCTTTGTGTTGAATCATGCCGACTTCTTCGAGCAATTTCTGATTTGCCACATAAAACGGCGCGTTGCTGTGATAATCGTGGTCAACCAATGCACTGCGAATGAAAATCTCCTGGGCGGCTTTTAAGACAGCCGTTAGCTTTTGGCAAATTCCGCTAATTCGTCAAGCAACGGATTTAACGCTTCAATATCATGGTGATAAGCGTTGCAATCAATTAAAAAATTATATCGATATGCTTCAGCACAAACGGTAATTGAAACTAAATGCGGTTCGTAGCTTTTCAAATCTGTTTTAAATTCCGTATCGTCTATGAGTTGTGAAAGCAAACGCCCTAACTTATGCGTATGCGGATAAGCTCCGTATTTTGTTTTAGTTTCAAGCAAATGCTTAAACAAAAGCTCAAACAGTTGTTGAAAATGAAAGCAGTGCATTGAGCAATCTTTAAAATTTAATTTTTCGATGACATCAATAGCCGCCGCGTGTTGCCACGCTTTACCGCCTAAATTTTCAACATTTTCAAATTGCTTTAGTTTTTCTGCGTACATGATTTAGCCTTCCTCAAAAATTAAAACCAAAATTCTAGCACAAACAAAAAAGGCTGGTTTTCGCCAGCCTTCAAAATAGAAAAAAGCCACCAAGTTTTTCACTCGATGGCTTTCTCAAAACTAAATTTGCGCTAACAAATTACCACGCGCAAGAAGAGCCAGCTCTGAATTTTATATTTTGAACTGCTGCTTTTGCAGCATCTAAAGCACCAGTATTAACCTTGGTCAACGCATCGGAATCTAATCTTGGTACTCTAACAAAAGCATTAGCTAAATTAGCTGGAAACGTTGAAACTACACAAGATTTAGCTACACCCATAAATACGCCTGCAGCGGTTGCTGGAGAAGTAAAAAATGATGAAACACCAGCTGCTGCAATACCTTTTCCAGAACATGAAGTCAAGGTTGAGGTAATCGCACTTTTAACGCCTGCCGTAACAGCGTTCACAACTTGCTGTTGAACAAATTGACCAACATTTGCAACGCCATCTGGAACATCCATATCAACAGTCCATTTTTGTGATGCGGTTTTCACCACAGGTACATCCCCACATATTTTAGACCATCCACCTCCAATACATTTTCGTTCCATTACCACTTTCGAGCAAGGAGTCATTGCTCCCCAACCAATTTGTTTCCAAGCACGTTCGTTTTCCGCTGCATAATTTTTTAAATCAAGAGCAAAAGCGTCTGACTGAGTCGAAGCATCAGGAATCGCAGAATCAACCCAGTTTTGCACCGATTCGTTGCTACCTAATTCAGCCCAAAAACCTAAGTTTTGGCTTTTCGCAACGTCTTCTGCTTTCAACAAATCAGCAGAAGCATTCGGATTTTGATGGAAAACTAACGCATTACCTTCCGTAACTTGTTCAAGTGCAACATCGGTTGCCCCGACTTTCAAATGCGAATTAAGAGCTGAAATTTCATTTAGTAGTCAAATCAAACAGTTAAAAA
>JBAXMT010000465.1:0-1773 GCA_037134135.1 Methylococcaceae bacterium
CGTTGACGAAAATCAAAGTGTGGCTCGAACCTGAAAATTTAGAAAAATTACGTCCGCAATTACGTTATCAAACAGGCGTGTTAGCAGGTTTTGCGTTGGCTGCCGCATTGTTATTAGGACTTGCCGATTTAGCAACACGCGGCGTGATTCAATTACGCCTCGAAGAAGATTTAAAAGCCAAACTTGAAGAAGTTATCCCCGCCGAAATGCACGACAACGATTTGTTATTCGATACCGTGACGTTGCCGTCTGCGGATGCAAATTTAGGTGCAGATGAAACGATTGTTTATTTAGCGAAAAAACAAGGCGACGTGAATGCTGTTTGTTTCAAATTCGTTGCCCCAGATGGTTATGCAGGTGCGATTAGTTTAGTCATGGGCATCGATAAAAATGGCGAAATTTTAGGCGTGCGCGTGATTTCACACACCGAAACACCAGGTTTGGGCGATAAAATCGAAATCAGCAAATCGAAATGGATTTTAAGTTTCAACGGCAAATCGCTCGACAACGTCAGCTTTGAACAATGGGCAGTTAAAAAAGACAACGGTATTTTTGACCAATTCAGCGGCGCGACGATTACACCTCGAAAAGTGGTGATTGCGATTCGTCGTGGATTGGAATTCTACCAAGCAAATCAAGCCGCGTTGCTCGCTACAGGAGAAAAATCATGAATCTGTCGATACTTTTTTCACCCGAATATAAAAGAATTGCCCGTGATGGTTTGTGGGATAACAACGTTGTTTTGACGCAAAATTTAGCGTTATGTCCGTTGCTTGCTGTGACAGGAACGGCGACGAATGGTTTAGGTATGGGTTTGGCGACGATTGCCGTGATGGTCGCTTCAAATGGCATCGTCTCTTTGAATCGGCATTTAATTCCGTCTGAAATTCGCATCCCCATTTTTGTATTGCTTATCGCCGCGCTGGTGACGCTGGTGGATATTTGCCTCAATGCGTGGATGCACGAATTGCACAAAGTTTTAGGTTTATTCATTCCATTGATTGTGACGAACTGCGCGATTTTAGGGCGCGTCGAATCGTTTGCCTCAAAACAAGAACCGCTGCCGTCGCTTTGGGATGGTTTTATGATGGGCGTGGGTTTTACGCTCGTGATGGTGATTTTGGGGGCAATGCGTGAAATCAGCTCAACAGGCACTTTATTTGCTAATGCGTCCGTGTTGCTCGGCGAAAGTTTTCGTTTTATGGAACTGACCGTGATTGATGATTACAAAGGTTTTTTACTCACAGCGTTGCCGCCAGGTGGTTTCATTATGCTGGGATTTTTAGTGGCAATGAAACGGTTGTTTGACCAAAAAGCGGAGAAAAAAGCATGAATATCGGAGTTTGTTACGCCGAAGCAGAACGGCAATTATGGATGCGTTTAGAAGTGCCTGACGAAAGCACAATTCAAGAAGCCATTGAATTATCAGGCGTATTAAAACAATACCCACAAATCGATTTAACCACCCAAAAGGTCGGTGTTTACGGGAAATTAGCGAAGTTGGACGCGCCAATTCGAGAAGGCGACCGCATCGAAATTTACCGCAAAATTACCGCCGATCCACAACAGGTACAACGTCGCCGTGTAGACGTTTAAACACAAATTTAATCACAAATTTTTTAATCTGGAGAATCAAAATGTTACTCGCAAATTATGACAAAGAAGGTCTTTTATTCATCACGTCTGTGTTGGGCAAAACTAGCGATAAAAAATACACCGCGTTTCGTGGTGATTTAATTTTAATTCAAGGCGAATTAAACGACGGCGTTCACA
>JBAXMT010000466.1:0-1768 GCA_037134135.1 Methylococcaceae bacterium
CGATTCCCGCGTAATACTGCGAAGCGTCCAAACTTTGAACCATTGCGCCCGTCGTGGGTGGTTTGTACGTCGCGCCACTTCTTAAACTGATTTCTATATTCATCGGTGGCACGGGATAGCAACGATTAACGGTTTCGACAATCAAATCGGCGTTGACTGTTTTGGCTGGGTTAATCGCTGGTTTCATTTTGTGCCAGTCCGTTTCCTCGCCTGTAAAAGTTGGGACTTGGTACGGTGGCACGGTTTCAACTTTTGGCGGTAATTCTTCGGCGTGAACCGCTACAGATAGCGATAACAACAAAAGAAAGCGTGAAAAATGCTTCACACTTGAACTTTGTACACGGTTCAAATTTTCGGTTTTAGTCTTGTTTGCTCGCACGTCTGCCCCCTTTCATTAGTTCAAAAACGCCAATCAATGCCGCGAGTTCTGGCGAACCTGCAAACATTGCAAGCGCGACAAATAACCAAACTAAAATATGCGTGGCATCGTAGGCAACATCAGACGTGAGGCGGATTATTTGCGGGTGGGTTTCTAAAAATTGCTTTCGTATCGACGGGCTGATTCTGTTTTCGTCGCTGGTCGCAATAACGACGCGGTAAGCTCTATCAATGCACTGTTTGGCAATGATTAACTTTCGCCCGTTCAGCTTGTGCGCGTCGTCTACAAATAGCACGGCACGGGTGGCGCGTAAGTATTTGGCGATAATCTCACAACGTTTCCACGCTGGGATTTTCGCGTATTTAATCGCGTCGGCGTTCTGTTGGTCGTGCCATTTCTCAATTCCCGCGTGGTCTGTCCATTTCGATAACGGGGCAGAACCACATAAAAAAACAGCGTCGGGGTAAGTCCACGCGCTTGATGGTTCGGACGGTTTTAACATTGGTTTAGTGGTGGCGACGGTGGCGCGGGTGTATTTGTACGGGCGTAATTGTGCCTCCCAAATTTGCCGCGAATGTTCAAACAATCGAGTAATGGCGCGGGTTTTGCCGCTGTGATGATTGCCAGTAATGAGAATGTTTGATTTTTTACTGATGATTTTGTTTTCGATGACTGCGCCTTGATAACCCGTTTTTGTTTTTAGTTCGGGCTGGCTACGGTTTCGGCGGTTTATTCTTAAAAATTTCATGGCTTTTTGCTCGCTGTTTTCGATTTTCTTGATTGATGGTGCGTTTTTTCTGTGCAGATTTGAGCAAAAAAGGCGCGTTCACGACTTCGCGCCTTTGTTTTCTGTTGCTTAAATCAACGCAATCTGCGAAAAATCAGTGATTCCCGTCAAAATTACCGCGAATTCAAACGCCGAATCGTTGTCACTGTTGATGTAGAGCGTATTTTTTGCGGTGTCGAAAATGGCTTGATTGATATTCGTGGCGAGTGGTTTGGCTTTCGCGTCGGCAGAATTCCATTGTCCCGCGAGTGTTACCAAGTCGCCGAAGTTGAGCGCGTCGCCTTGTAATTTATTGAAGTCGGTAATGATGTCGGGCTTTCTGACTAATGAATCGGCGGCGAAAAATACAAAACAATCCGCGCCGTCGCCGCCCGTCATGATGTCTTTGCCACTGTCACCGAAAATTTCATCATCACCAGAACCGCCGATTAAGGTGTCATTCCCCGCGCCACCTTCTAAAACATCTTCTCCCGCGTCGCCGTTTATTGAATCGTTACCATCGTTACCGTTTAGGCTGTCGGCATTGTCGCCGCCGTTGATTGTGTCGTTGCCCGTGTTGCCACTGATTGAATCGAAACCCGCGCCACCGTTGATGATGTCGT
>JBAXMT010000467.1:0-1764 GCA_037134135.1 Methylococcaceae bacterium
GATTATTTAACGATTCAACATCGGTGCGTTGAAAATGAAGATGGCAGCATTGAATGGACACGAAGCCGTAAAATTAAAGGCTGGATTGTGCCGATTGCGACAGGTTTTCATGGAATTAGTAATTTGGGGAAAGCTGAAAATGCGCGGGATATGACAACGCCCCATCGTTTTGCAGAAAGCGTCGTGACGTTGGGTGAATTCGTTATGCCGCATAGAATCAAAAACTTAGACGAAATACTTTGGCAGTATTCCGCAGATGTAGAAAATAATTTGTACCTTTGTAAAAATAACATTACTTCACAATAAGGAAAAATCTCATGGCTACAAAAAAAGATGATAAAGCGTCGGTCTTGGCGTTTGAGAAAAAGCTCGTTCCCTCAGACGGTTATTTGTACGGCACAACGTGGGCGGATCGTTATGTGAAAGCCGAACCTTTGGAGCTGCGTGAAAAATCGGTGCGCGGTACCATTTCAAATCGGTTGAAAAAAGCGTTGCAAGACGACCCAATGAAGTTGGACGCTGAAGTTGAGAAAGCCAATTTGCAAACGGTGGACAGTTGTTCACTTCTGCCAGAACACGACACATTAAAATTGAGCTTTACGTTGAAAATTCTCAGCGGCGTTGAAACCCCTTCGGCGTGCAACAATGCGGCGTTTTATGAAAGTTATCAATCGGCGGTGAAAAGCTATATCGCGGAAGAGGGTTTCACCGAATTAGCGAAACGTTACGCCACCAATATCGCCAACGGGCGTTTTTTGTGGCGCAATCGTGTTGGGGTTGAGCAGCTTGAAATTCACGTTAAAGTTTCTAATTCTGAAACATCGTGGACGTTTGATGCCACGCAAATCAGCACGCAAAACTTTGAAAATTCAAATGCGGATGTTGCAAATTTAGCCGCCAAAATCGCTGACGCATTGGCGGGTAAAACAGAGTTTTTACTTTTAGAAATTAACGCTTATGCACAAATTGGTCGCGCTCAAGATGTTTATCCGAGTGAAGAGTTGGTGCTGGATAAAGGCAACAGCAAATCTAAAAAAAGTAAAATTTTGTATCATGTCAAAAACATTGCCGCGTTACATTCACAAAAAATTGGTAATGCGCTGCGTTCGATTGACACTTGGTATCCTGATTTTGAAGAACACGGCAAACCGATTGCGATTGAACCTTACGGCGCAGTGACAAATTTAGGGAGAGCGTTCAGAACGCCGAAAGAAAAAGTCGATTTTTTCACGCTGTTCGATAAATTCGCTCGTGGCATAAAATTGGACAACAAAGACGCTGAACATTACGTCATTGCTGTTTTAGTGCGTGGTGGCGTGTTCGGCGAAAGCGATAAAGAGTAAATGTTATGAAACATTATGTAGAAATTACATTGTTGCCAGATGTTGAGATTCCGCTTAATTTTATTTTGCAAAAAGTCTATCAACAACTGCATCTGAAATTTGTCGAAATGAAAGAGCAACAGCAAACCCCTCGCCTCGCTCTCCCCCCCGCCCCCCTTCAAAGGGGGGAAAGCGTTCAGCCCGTTGGCGTTTCGTTTCCGAAATATGACAAAGCTGCGAACACCCTGGGCGGCAAAATTCGGTTGTTTGCTCATGACGTTGCGACGCTTGAGCAATTTAACGCAAAACAAACGCTTAGAAAATTAAGTGATTATGTTCACGTTACAAACATTCGAGATGTGCCGATGAATGTTCAAACTTTCGCGTGTTTTCAACGCTTGCAACTCAAAACGAGCAATTTACGTTTAGCGCGACGCAAAGC
>JBAXMT010000468.1:0-1762 GCA_037134135.1 Methylococcaceae bacterium
CGTTGACGAAAATCAAAGTGTGGCTCGAACCTGAAAATTTAGAAAAATTACGTCCACAATTACATTATCAAACAGCAGTATTAGCAGGATTTGCATTAGCCGCTGCGATTCTTTTAGGTGTAGCGGATTTAGCGACACGCGGTGTCATTCAATTGCGCCTCGAAGAAGATTTAAAAGCCAAACTCGAAGAAGTTATCCCCGCTGAAATGCACGACAACGATTTGTTATTCGATACCGTGACGTTGCCATCGGCGGATGCAAATTTAGGTGCGCCTGAAACCATCGTTTATTTGGCGAAAAAACAAGGCGACGTGAATGCGGTTTGTTTCAAATTTGTTGCCCCAGACGGTTATGCAGGTGCGATTAGTTTAGTGATGGGCATCGACAAAAATGACGAAATTCTTGGTGTGCGTGTCATTTCACACACCGAAACACCAGGGCTTGGCGACAAAATCGAAATCAACAAATCAAAATGGATTTTAAGTTTCAACGGTAAATCGCTCGACAACGTCAGTTTTGAACAATGGGCAGTGAAAAAAGACAACGGGTTATTTGACCAATTCAGCGGCGCGACGATTACACCTCGAAAAGTGGTGCTTGCGATTCGACGCGGATTGGAATTCTACAAAGCAAATCAAGCCACGTTGCTCGCTACAGGAGAAAAATCATGAATCTATCGATACTTTTTTCACCCGAATATAAACGAATTGCCCGTGATGGATTGTGGGATAACAACGTCGTTTTGACCCAAAATTTAGCGTTATGTCCGTTACTTGCCGTGACAGGAACGGCGACGAATGGTTTAGGTATGGGCTTGGCGACGATTGCTGTGATGGTTGCATCGAATGGCATCGTGTCACTCAATCGGCATTTAATTCCATCTGAAATTCGGATTCCGATTTTCGTGTTGCTCATCGCCGCACTCGTAACGCTGGTTGATATTTGCCTCAATGCGTGGATGCACGAATTGCACAAAGTTTTAGGGCTATTCATTCCATTGATTGTGACCAATTGCGCGATTTTAGGGCGTGTCGAATCGTTTGCCTCCAAACAAGAACCGCTGCCGTCGCTTTGGGATGGTTTCATGATGGGCGTAGGTTTTACGCTGGTGATGGTGATTTTAGGCGCGATGCGTGAAATCAGCTCGACGGGAACATTATTTGCCAATGCGTCTGTGTTGCTCGGCGAAAGTTTCCGTTTTATGGAATTGACCGTGATTGATGATTACAAAGGTTTTTTACTCACGGCATTGCCGCCAGGTGGTTTCATTATGCTGGGTTTTTTAGTGGCGATGAAACGGTTGTTTGACCAAAAAGCGGAGAAAAAAGCATGAATATCGGCGTGTGCTATGCCGAAGCAGAACGGCAATTATGGGTTCGTTTAGAAGTGCCTGACGAAAGCACGATTCAAGAAGCCATCGAATTATCAGGCGTATTAAAACAATACCCACAAATCGATTTAACCACCCAAAAGGTCGGTGTTTACGGGAAATTAGCGAAGTTGGACGCGCCAATTCGAGAAGGCGACCGCATCGAAATTTACCGCAAAATCACCGCCGACCCACAACAAGTACAACGTCGCCGTGTCGATGTTTAATCACAAATTTTTTTAATCAGGAGAATCAAAATGTTACTCGCAAATTATGACAAAGAAGGGCTTTTATTCATCACGTCCGTGTTGGGCAAAACTGGCGATAAAAAATTCACTGCGTTTCGTGGTGATTTAATTTTAATTCAAGGCGAATTAAACGACGGCGTTCACA
>JBAXMT010000469.1:0-1761 GCA_037134135.1 Methylococcaceae bacterium
AATTCCCGTACATCAACGGCGCGTTATTTCAAGGCGGTTTAAGTCCGTGCTATTTCGACGAAGCCACGCACAACACGCTCATCGAATGTGCAAATCTTGATTGGAGCGACATCAGCCCCGCGATTTTTGGCTCATTATTTCAAGCCGTGATGCACGACGAAGAAGACACGGGGAAAGCGAAAACCAAGAAACGGCGCGAATTTGGCGCACATTACACCAGCGACGCGAACATCATAAAAACCATTAACCCGCTTTTTATGGACGATTTACGCGCAGAATTTGAAAAATGCACCAAGCAAAAACTCCCCGCTTTTCATGAAAAACTAGCGAAATTAAACTTTTTTGATCCCGCGTGCGGTTGTGGCAATTTCTTAATCGTGGCGTACCGTGAATTGCGCTTGCTTGAAATCGAAGTGATTAAAAAGATTTACGGCGACAAATTGAAAGAACAAATCGACGTTGGCGAAACGCTGATTTTATGCAACGTCCACCAATTTCACGGCATCGACATCGACGACAGCGCGACGCACATTGCAACGGTGGCGATGTGGTTGGTTGACCATCAAATGAATTTGGAAGTCGGCAAAGTCTTCGGTAATTATTTCAATCGCATTCCACTCGTTAAAAAAGCCAACATCGTTCACGCCAACGCGCTACAAATCGACTGGCAAAGCATCATCAAGCCAAAAGATTGCAGTTTCATTATGGGAAACCCGCCGTTTGTTGGTTACAAATATCAAACTAAAGCGCAAAAAGAAGATTTAACGTTAGTTTTTCAAAGCATGAACGGTGCAGGTGTTTTAGATTTAGTCGCCGCGTGGCACATCAAAGCAGCGCGTTACATTCAAGAAAATAAAAACATAGCCGTCGCTTTCGTTTCAACCAACAGCCTCACGCAAGGCGAACAGGTTGCGGTTTTATGGTCAGAGCTTTTGAAATTGAAAGTGAAGCTACATTTTGCACACCGCACATTTTGCTGGAGCAACGAAGGGCGCGGCGTGGCAGCGGTGCATTGCGTGATTATGGGTTTTGGTTTGCAAGAGCCAACCAGCTACCGATTATTTGATTATGGCGACGACATTAAAGGCGAACCCACCGAAATAAAAGCCGCTCAAATCAATCCGTATTTAGTTGATGCGCCGACGGTTTTTATTGAAAAGCGTCGAAAACCATTGAATGAAAATACGCCCGAAATGACAAAAGGAACGCCACCAACTGACGGCGGACATTTGTTGTTGACGCAAAAAGAAGCAGACGAAATTCGACAAAATGACCCGATTGCCGCGCAATACATTCGCCAATTTTTAGGTGCGGAAGAATTTATTAACAATTTGCCGCGTTATTGTTTGTGGTTAAAAGAAAGCACTACGCACGACCGCATTAACTCGCCAGAATTAAAAAAACGCATTGAAGGCGTAAAAAAAATGCGTTTAGAAAGTCAGCGCGAAGCAACTATAAAACTCGCAGAAACGCCGTATTTATTTGGCGAAATTCGACAAACTGACCAGCCTTACTTGTTAATTCCAGTCGTATCTTCTGAAACACGTCGTTTTACTCCAGTTGGCTACATCGAAGCCGATGTTATTTGCGGTTATGCAAACTTCATGCTGCCAAACGCGACGATTTATGATTTTGGAATGCTGTGTTCAACATTTCACAACGCTTGGATGCGTGCGGTTTGCGGACGTTTAGAAAGTCGTTACCGTTATTCAAACACGATTGTTTATAACAATTTCCCGTTTCCTGTTGACGTAAAACCAG
>JBAXMT010000470.1:0-1759 GCA_037134135.1 Methylococcaceae bacterium
GAAACCGCCCATTTTTCACTTCTTCGCGCAACGAACGATGCGTCGCTGCGACCAATCGCACATTCACCGGCATCGATATTACGCCCCCGACGGGAACGTAATTGCGTTCTTGAATCACGCGCAACAATTTCGCCTGTAATTCCATTGGCAATTCAGCGATTTCATCTAAAAATAAGGTGCCACCGTGAGCGCGTTGAAATAAGCCTTTGTGATCTTTAATTGCGCCAGTAAACGCGCCGCGCACATGACCGAATAATTCACTTTCTAATAAATTACTCGATAATGCCGCGCAATTGACCGCTAAAAAAGGCGCGTCTTTTCGTCCGCTCAATTCATGAATGGCGCGTGCGACCAATTCTTTTCCAGAACCGCTTTCGCCGCGTACTAAAACGGTTGCTTCGGTTTGGGCGGCGGTTTGAATAATCTGAAAAACGTCCCGCATTAAAGGCGAGCGGCTTAATATGCCGTGAAAATTTTGAGCGTTATCAATTTGCATTTTGCATCTTTTTAGGTTTAATGTTACGTTTCGTGTGGTTGTTGTAGTGAAACATTTTGTGTTGCATTGAAACATAAAATGAAACAAGAAAAAAGCGTTAAGCATACAGAAAACCCTTTAAAATCGCAGGTGTAAACCTATGTTTCAAACTTGGCACAGCATCTGCAAACTCTATGAAAACAACGAGGCAAAAATGAAAAAAATTATTTTAGGTATTTTGGCATTACTCAGCGGTCAAGTGGCGTTAGCGGAAGGCGTTCAGCCGATTTCAGCGCAACAAGCGGCGCAAATGCAAGCGGAACAAAAAGCCGTGATTGTGGATGTGCGTGAAAATGACGAGTGGAACGCCGGACACATTGCGGGGGCGATTCACATTCCGCTCGGCGAAATTAAAACTCGTGCGGCGGAATTGGAACAATACAAAAACAGTCCGTTAATTACGCAATGTCGCAGTGGTGGGCGTTCGGCAACAGCGGCAGATATGTTGAAAACCGCTGGTTTTAACAAGCTCTACAATATGGACGGCGGCTTGAATGCGTGGCAAAAAGCAGATTTAAAAATTCAACAAAACTAACTTTTAAAAAATCGGAGCGACCATCATGTTCAAACAATTATTCGACCCTACAACGTGGACTTACACTTATTTAATCGCCGACGACACGACAAAAGAAGCTGCGTTCATCGATCCCGTCAACACGCATTTAGAGTTGTATTTGGATTTACTGAAACAAAACGGCTTGAAATTGGTTTACTCGTTTGAAACCCACGTTCACGCGGATCACATTACTGCCAGCGGTTTGTTACGCCAACACACGGGCGCGAAAACCTGCGTCAGTCAGTTTGGCGGCGCACAATTAGTCGATGTGGAAATTCAAGACGGCGAGGTTTTCATGTTGGGCAACGAACAAATTAAAGCGATTTCAACCGCTGGACACACCGCAGGTTGTACGTCTTTCTTGTGGCGCGACCGTTTATTTACGGGCGATTCGCTGTTAATTGGCGGTTGTGGACGCACCGATTTTCAAGGTGGCGATGCGGGCGCGTTGTACGATGCGATTACACAGCGTTTGTTCACGCTGCCAGACGATACGCTGGTTTATCCAGGGCATGATTATCAACAACGTTGGGTCAGTAATGTCATGCAGGAACGCACGACAAATCCCCGTTTGGCGAATAAAACGCGCGAGCAGTTTATTGAAATTATGGATAATTTGAATTTGCCAAAACCGCGTTTGATTGATCAAGCGGTGCCAGCGAATCGTT
>JBAXMT010000471.1:0-1744 GCA_037134135.1 Methylococcaceae bacterium
GCCGACGCGCTGCATAAGTTGTTTACGACGTTTTTTAAATTCAGTTTGTTTCATTGTTTCTCAAAAAATAATGAGTTATTCGTTATGAAAATAATCGTTTGCATCATTCATTCTCCCATTTTCAAAATCACATCGTTTAAAACAAATCCTTCTGTTCCGTGATTTTTTGCTCGGCTTTTTTAACGACCGCCGCCGGAATAGGAAAATCCATAATCGCGCCATTCAAAATATCATCCACACAAATCACTTGAATTTTTGGGTAGTCTTTACCATATTTGGCATATTCGTTGTGATAAAGTCCGTACTGTTTGCTGTCTTTGACTAAATTCGGCATCGGATACAACGATAATAAAACACCCATTGCAGCGTCTTCACGTTCAACCGTTCCGAATAATTCACGAGTGACCGCAGGCGTTAATTTTGCGTTCGATTTCACGCTAAAAATCACTTTTTTAAATTCGATTTCTTTATTCTCATGACGGTAGGGAATATACGCCACGCCATCAATGCCACCGTCACCGCCTTTCTTTTCGTTGATAATGGCTTGATTATTCGAATAGCGTAATACCATCCATTTTTCAAATTCTTTGCGTGTTTTATCATCCGATTTATTTGCCAACGCCACCGCACTTTCAAAATCTTTTGGCACACCGCTAATTTCAACATTGTCTAACGCATCTTTGCTTTGTTCTTCGAGGCGTTTCAAAATCAACGAAATCGATTGATAAGTTATGTCGATGCCAATCCATTGACGATTTAACTTTTGCGCCACGGCAACCGTCGTGCCGCAACCGCAATACGCATCTAAAATAATGCCATCTTCGTTTGAACTCGCCTTAATAATTCGCTCTAAAAGGGCTTCTGGTTTTTGAGTGGGATAACCTAAACGTTCTTTTGAGCCTGATTGTATTGAGTTAATATCAACCCACCAATCTTCTGGTATTTTTGGTTCGTCTACATAATAGCGATAGTATTTATTTGTTTTTTTCACTAATTTGTCTTGGTATCGTCTACCGTCTTCATCAACCCCCATTTTGCCGCCAAAACTTTTCGTTCCCGTATCTCGTGCTATTCCTACAGATTTACCGTCAAAATAATAATTGTGTGATTTGCTATAGAAAAAAATGACATCATGCTTTCTCGCCCAATGCTTACTACCTTTCCCACCAACGTTGTAACACCAAACAATTTCATTCAAGAAATCCCCGCCCGTCGTACAAAAAATAGCATCCAAAACCAATTTCAAATAATGGCTGGCGGTTGGGTCGCAATGAAAATAAAAACTGCCAGTGGGTTTTAACACGCGGTGAATTTCTGCAATCCGTAACGTCATCGAAACCAAATACGCGAACAACGCGCCTTTTTTCAACACCTTTTCTAAGCCACAAATTAAATCGATGCTTTGCTCGGTGAAAACGCCGTTGTAATTGGTTTTGATTTCAGCCAAACCTTGATTTGCGTTGTCATCCCACGTCCATGTATCTGTGAATGCTTGCGATTGCGCGGCATCTTCTTTGCCGATGTTGTTGTAAATTTGGTTGTAATTGCGTTTGGAATTAAACGGTGGGTCGATGTAACACAAATCGACCGTTTCGTCTTTGATGTAGCGGCGCAAAACGTCTAAGTTGTCACCGTAATAGATTTTGTTTTTCACGATAAACCTTGTTTCATTATTTAGTAAACTCATCACGCAACGCCAACACGCCCGCGCGTAAATACTCGGTTAATTCCATAAAATCATTTT
>JBAXMT010000472.1:0-1734 GCA_037134135.1 Methylococcaceae bacterium
TTAGATGTCGCGGCACAACGCGCAAAATCAGCACAAGAAACCATTTTATCCACGCAAGCGACGTTGGATACGGCAAATTTGCAACTTGAACGTTTGAATCGGCTTTTGGTTGATGGCTTGGTTTCAAAACGCGATGCCGAAGTTGCCGAGCGTGACAAAATTATTGCCTTGCGAAATTTGAATAGTCAGCAAGCGGCGTTAAATGGCGCAATTGCCGAGCAACGTGCCGCTGAAACTGAAATTGGACGAATTCGCAGTGACGCGCAAGCTCGTATCAATTCGGCAACGGCTTCGATGAATAAAACCCAAAGTGAAGTCGAAGATGCGCGGTCGAGTTTGTTAAAAAATGACATTGATGTGTCGCGCCAAACCGCGCAAATTGTCAAAGCTCCGCGTGATGGAAGCGTGTTGCGTTTGCTGGTAAATCCGCAAGGTGATTTAGTGCGTCAAGGTGATGCGTTGTTAATTTTAGTGCCTGATACGAATGTGAAAGCCGTTGAACTTTGGGTAAACGGCAACGATGTCACGCTCATTACCAAAGGTCGTCACGCGAGATTGCAATTTGAAGGCTGGCCCGCGTTGCAGTTTGCGGGATGGCCCGAAGTTGCTGTGGGAACATTTGGCGGAAACGTGGCGTTTGTTGATGCCACCGATGACGGAAAAGGAAAATTTCGCGTCGTGATTACACCCGATGAAGGCGGACAAGAATGGCCGTCTGAGCGTTTTTTGCGGCAAGGCGTAAGAGTTGAAGGTTGGATTTTATTAAATCGCGTCACGATGATTTATGAACTTTGGCGACAATTAAATGCGTTCCCACCGATTTACGAACCTGAAAAACATGAAAAATAAAATCCGTTTTACGTTCAAAGCAAGTGCTTATTTAATCGGCTGTTTTTTAACAACGAGCTGTAGTTATTATTTGAATGGTTCAGCATCTGCGCCAGTTAAAGAAAAAGCACAAGCGCGTTTAAGCGTTCAAGAAGGCGTGGCTCTTTCAGAAATTAGCAAAAAACCGCCTGAAACTCGTGAGCAAGCCTTGCCGAAATTCAATGAACGCGACATTAAAATCGAGCAAAAATCCGAACCCGCGAAAGCAAAAGAATCGGTTGAATTCACGTTGGCAAATGTTCGTGCATTGGCGTTGGAAAATAATTTAGATTTAAAAATTGCCGAAATCGACCCGAAAATTGCCGCGACGCAAGTTAGCGAAGAAGAAGCGAAATTCGATGATTTAATTTTTGCCAAAGCGAAATATGGCAGAAAAGATACGCCGAAACAGAATATGGATGTCGTGACTTTCACGCCAACAGGTGGCAGTTCATTACTCAAAAATGAAACTGACAAACTCACCGCTATTGAACAATTAACGCAAGTTTTAGATATGGAAGCGGGGATTGTGATTCCGCTTCGCACGGGCGCGAAAGTCACGTTAAGTTCGCCGTTTGATGAGAAAAAACAATTTAAAGGCGTGCCTTCGACGCAATATCAAAATGCGTTGCGTTTTTCAGTCAGTCAGCCTTTGTTGCGTGATGGCGGCATCGACACGAATGTGGCGGGAATTCGGATTGCAAAATATGAACAGCAAATTATTGATGTGAAAACCCGTTTGCAATCCATTCGAGTTTTAGCGAGTGTTGAACGCGCTTATTGGGCGATTTATATGGCGTGGGGCGAATTAGATGCAGCAATTCTCATTATGAAATCAAACAGCTTCAGGTATAGGAATTTCAAGAC
>JBAXMT010000473.1:0-1733 GCA_037134135.1 Methylococcaceae bacterium
AGATGGCGTTCTTCAAACACTTAGTGTTGAAAGTCAGGGCTTTCATGATTGGCTCGCTTTTCACGCGTTCAATAAATACAATTTGCCTCTTAGAGATGATGTCGCGAAACAAGTTAAGCAACTAATAAGTGCAAACTGTAGATTTGGTCAGAAAGAGGAAAGTAAAATCTTCATGCGTGTTGGAGAATGTGCTGGCACTTACTATTTAGACCTAGGCAGGCCAGATTGGTCCGTCGTATGCATTAAAAAGGGGGGGTGGGAAATATTAACAGAGTCACCAATCCCGATGCATCGAACTTCAGCAATGCAAGCGCTGCCATTACCGACAAAAACCTCGCTCAAGGATGCCATTAAAACGATTAAAAAATTATGGGCTTTCGTTAATGTTACGGATGAACCTTCTCAACATTTGCTACTTGCGGCTTCGTTAGAAGATTTGCGATGCGATACTGATTACATCCTTAGACAATTTTCTGGAACTGAAGGCTCTGGAAAAAGTGAAGCAACCATTAAAATACGCTCGCTTATTGATCCAGTGGCGTGCGGCCTTAAAGGCGCTATAAAGGACCGGGAATCCCTCTATATCGCTGGTTACAACAATCACATCCTTACGCTTAATAATCTTTCAAACATTACCCCGGATATGCAGGATACGCTATGCGAAATGGCAACCGGAGGGGGCTATAGCAAACGTACAAACTATACAGATAAAGGTGAATCAGTTGTTCAAGTTAAATGTCCTGTCATTTGGAATGGCATTCCAGAAATGAACCTTCAAGGGGACGTTATTGACAGAATGATCTCTTTTGAACTTAAACGTATCACAGTTGTGAGTGAACGAAAAAACCTTGATGCAAGCTGGGAAAAAGAACATCCTGATTTACTAGGCGCTCTATTGACGATATTTTCAGAAAGCTTACGCGTTCTCCCGACTATAAAATTAAAAGAAACGCCTCGGATGGTTTCTTACGCGATGCTCGGTTCAGCAATGTATAAGTCCCTGGGGCTCGACCCTGAACAATTTGGAGAAGATTTTAAACAAAACAAAAAAAGAGCGTTACTCTCGGCAATTGAGGGATCACCCGCGGCTTATGCTCTTTTAAAATATGTGCAAGACTTACGAGATCGAGGCCAAACGGAATGGTATGGATCATTAGGAGCTCTTTTCAGCTTACTTACTGAGCAAAGAAGATTAACTCAAGGTTGGCCGACATCCGTTAAGGGTTTATCGAATATACTCAGAAAATCAGAAACTGGATTGAAACTCATCGGTATTGATATTGAGCGAGACAGTACTTCCAAAAAAGATGGTTACTATCTGAGGATTAAATGGCAACCCAATAGCAAAAAGCCAAAAAAAGCAAAACCTGCTACTCTAAAAAAAACTAACGATACTAGAGATCTTCTTAAACTTATGAGCGGCCTAAAAAGAAGTTCACTTGAAGCCGAGTTAGAAGTTGCAATAAATTAAATTAATCTAAAAAATGCTAGGAGGAGTGTTTGGCCTCCTAGTTTTTATTAAAAAGGTGAACATGGTGAACATACTTTTGTTAAAGTTTTACGCATGTGAAAAATAAATTACGCTTCTATTACCCTGCTCAATCGCGTAAGCAATAAAAAGACAAACCCGAGAGCACTCCCGCTCCTGGAGATATCTTTTTTCATGAAGTTGAAGAACTATTCCAGGTTAAGACTACGCGTAATATATCTTTAAAGGTATTTTTACTTGAGCT
>JBAXMT010000474.1:0-1728 GCA_037134135.1 Methylococcaceae bacterium
GTTTCAAGCCCGACAAATCGGTGGTTTGAATATCAAACGCTAATTCTCCCGCGTAGACTTTGCCGACATCGCCTTCCGCGCAAGAAACCGTCACGGACGTATTATTTTTAATCGTCGTCGTGGCATTTTCACAACCGACCACCGCTGGAACGCCCAATTCACGCGAAATAATGGCTGCGTGACAGTTATTAACCAAAATCGGTGTGTAACGATTAGTGAACACGATGTAATTGTGATGGTCAGCAACCGTAATGTTATAAACGTTTTGTTCGGGCAGTTCTGCTAGCTGCTGTACACGAAGCTGGCGCAAATCACTGTCCAATAAATTTGTTAAACGTGCTTTTAAAACACTATCGGTCAAATTTTCAACCGTTTGGCGCAGGTGTTTCTCATCAATCAAATAATTTTTGCGACTTCGATTGTTAATATCAGGATTCAGCGGTTGCAAAAATAACTGTTTGGCATTGAAAAAACGTGTGCCAACGCGAACCCGTTCATCGTGACAGCGCACTCGTTTCGTATAACGATTGAGTAAATCTAATTGCTCAACGATTTGAACATTGTGAATATGTCGATTATTTGTAATGCTCGGCACAATTTTTAAGCGCAAACACGCCACGACAATAGCTTCTAAGACTTCACGTTTAGAAACGTAAATGTTGATTCGTCCTCGATGGAACAAGCCGTCACCATCAATAATTCCTGCTAAGAATGAGCAGGCAAGTTCGCTGTCGCCTTTGAGCAACGTTTGCGTAATCGTCACGGTTTCATCGTGCAATTCATACGCGATTTCTTTAGAAAAACAACGGTAGGCATTGGCACTGCCGATAACTTGTTGCCCACGAATAAAACCTTGCGATTCTTGCTTCACAAAGGTTTTAAACACTTTGCCGTAAACGCTGTGCAACGCATCGTTCATTGCGGCAATGAATTGTTCTTTAACAGCGGTAGGTTTTTGAATAAACACCACTTCGCCATGCGTGCGAGTTCGACGAATATGTCCGTCGCTCATAATGCCACCGAGTAAATACGCTAATTTCTTTTGTTTATCGGTAGATGTCATCAGCGCGGGCAAATGTTGTGCGACTAAAACACAATCTTGATTTGTTAAGACTTCTTGTAATTCCGTATCAACCAACGCGCCACCACGCACATTTAGCATTTTATGATCAGCCGTCACTTTTAAGGTGTTACCTTTCATGCGACCTGTTTGCGACACGTTGATTTCTAAGAGTGTGGCTGTTTTTTTCATTAAGGCTTGCACCGCTTTCCACTCAATTTTTAACGTGTCACGATTCAACGCGGGAACGTGTAAATCTTCATAGCCGCGTTGTTCAACTTGTTCAAACGTTAAAAACCCTTCATTCGTTAAAAGTAGCGTGTCGCCAGAAAAGCAGGTTCTTCCGCCACGATTCGTCACAATCGCCGACGCAATTTTCATCACGGGTTCCCAATCGGGTGTGGTCATGTCGGCGACCAAAATATCACCCGCTTTAAAACTGCTAAGTTGTTCGGCATTTTCAATAATGCGGACGTTGCCCGTGGCGATTTTACTGCCAACCGAATGCCCCGTAATAATCGGTACAGCGGTTTCTTTCAGTGTGTATTGCTCCAACATCATGCCGCGCAATTGCGAAACCACCGTTTCAGGTCGCGCTTGCACAATGTACAACGTGCCGTCGAGTCCGTCTTTCGCCCATTCCATATCCATCGGTTTGGCTTTACCCG
>JBAXMT010000475.1:0-1725 GCA_037134135.1 Methylococcaceae bacterium
AAGATTTATCAGGCACAGCGAATTTCCCAGAAAATGCGATTGAAAAAGCCATCGGTACAATTCAAGTGTTATTCGACCCGCGCCGCAAAGTGGCTTTGAATCCTAAAATCGCCCCAAAAATTGAGGACATTCGCTCGTTAATTGGCGACGGTTACATTCCAACGGTACGGATAATTTTATGCAATAACGGTGCAAGCTGGACAAATGCTGCACAACAATGGATTGATGAAGCCGTAAAAAGTTACGGTGATAAAGTGCATTTTTCGCATTTCAATCACGAATCGATTGTGAACATTTTGCAGCGTAGCAAATCCGTAGACGCGCAATTAGTGTTGAACGGTAAAGCGATTGTAGAAGATATGAATTTTATGCGGGTGCTAGTCGGCAGAGTATCAGCGCAAGAGATTCAACGACTTTTTAATGAGCATGGCGACAAATTACTTGAGCGTAATATCCGCCGTTATTTAGGCTTGCATTCCAATCGGGTCAATTTAGCCATTCACAACACGCTCACCGATCCGAACAAATCGGACAAGTTTTATTTTTACAATAATGGCATCACGGTTGTTTGCGATAAATTTGATTACAACGCCTTTCAAAAAGAGGATTTTCAGGTTCAAATCAAAAATATGCAGGTTATCAACGGTGGTCAAACTTGCCGCACGATTCAAGAAACGTTAAGTAATGCAGTAATTGCGCCTGAATCTGCGTATGTAATGATTCGGATTTATCAGTTGGCAGAAACCGAAAAGGATTTTATTCGAGATATTACTTACGCGACAAATAGCCAAAACCCTGTTGATTTGCGTGATTTACACTCAAACGATACATTGCAAAAACAACTTGAAACGGGCATTGAAAGTTTAGGCTATACCTACAAACGACAACGTGAAGAAGGGGGTGGCGGTTCTAACGTTGTGACCAGTTCAATTGTGGCCGAATCCGTGCTGGCGATTTGGCGCAAAAAACCACATCAAGCTAAATTCAGGCGCAAAGAACATTTTGACAAACTTTACACCGAAATTTTTGATAATTTGAATGCGTCGCAAGCGGTTTTAGCGGTCATTATTTTTCGCACGGTAGAAAATCAACGTAAAAAACTCACACCTGAAAATTCGACTAATTTTTTACTTTATGCGTCGCATTACATCAGTATGTTGATAGGCAGTAATTTATTGTTAGAACACGGCATTAAGTTTGATGAAATTTCACACCGAAATTTTAAAAATTTACTTTCAGCCTTTGAAACACGGCACGATGAATTTTATCGAAACGCGATTGAAAAAATACAAAGTGCATTAGTCGCCTGTTATGGTGAACGGGATATTTCGTTGCAACAGTTATCGGCAACATTTAGGCGGGGTGATTTATTGGAAATGTTGAGCCAGTGATTCGGTTAAGAATCGGTGTAGTAAATTTGTCACGGAGTTGCGATGTTACTCGCGTTGAATGTAGTAACTGTGTAGTAGGTTTTGATTGGGCTAGAATCGCAACATGTTGATTTTAAAGTTGTTGTGCTGTGATTTTATGTCTGGGGGACAAGGGGGTAGTAGGTTCAAATCCTATCGTTCCGACCAATAAATTAAAGCCCTGTGGCGGTTTTCGCTAATAGGGCTTTTTTGTATTTTAAGAAAAATTCGTTTTCGGGATAACATACGGGATAACTTTTTTGAACCAGCAATTCTCATTATGAAAACCGCTCGTGCTGTATAAAGGAAAACCGAG
>JBAXMT010000476.1:0-1714 GCA_037134135.1 Methylococcaceae bacterium
CTTTATTGAGTAACATTAAAATCGCTTCACCTTCGATATATTCAAACGCAATATCCGTAGTATTTGGCAAACGATTATTCAAATCACCCGTGATAAATGAATGCGGAACAGTGGCAATAATGCCTTGTTCTAATTTATCGCGCATGGCTTTAACTTGGACGTTTTCATATTCCATGTGTTCCATCGCCATTTCACACGCTTTTCCCAAACCGACAATGGAAGCCGTATTTTCTGTGCCAGCACGACGACCCCGTTCTTGATGACCGCCACGAAGCAACGGGCGATAACGTGTGCCGCGACGCAAATACAAAACGCCGATGCCTTTTGGTGCGTGCAATTTATGACCTGAAATCGACAACATATCGATTTTCGTGTCTTGCAACATCATCGGAATTTTGCCGACCGCTTGAACCGCGTCGGTGTGAAACATCACGCCCGCTTCATGCGCCATTTCTGCCATTTCAACGACGGGAAAAATCGTTCCCGTTTCATTGTTCGCCCACATGACCGACACAATCGCGACTTGGTCAGAAAGCATTTTTTTATACGCTTCCACGTTCAAACGCCCACATTTATCAACTGGCAAACGGTGAATTGTGTAGCCCTCTTTTTCGAGGTTGTCGCACAAATTCAAAATCGCTGCGTGTTCAACGGTGGTGGTGATAATTTCTTTGCGATTCGGTTGCGCTTTAATCGCGGATAAAATCGCCGTCGAATCCGATTCTGTGCCGCACGACGTGAAAATAATTTCTGAATCGTGTTCCGCACCAATCAATTCTTGAACTTGTCCGCGTGCTTTTTTCAGAGCTTTCGCCACGCCGTCAGCAAATTTGTGAATCGAAGACGGATTGCCATATTGTTCCAAAAAAAACGGAATCATCACATCAACGACCGCGCCATCGACTTTCGTGGTCGCGTTGTTATCTAAGTAAATATCAGGCATGACCTGCTCCTTCGATGTTCACCAATTTTTTCATTTCAGACGCTGGCACCACACGGAGAAATTCACCTAACACTTCCATGAGTCTTTGTTGAATTCCTGCGATGGTCATTGCCGCCATCTGGCAGCCGTTACACGCGCCCGTCATGTTGACATAAACCGTATTTCCAACGACTTCAACGAGTTCAACATCGCCGCCATCTGCCATCAATTGTGGACGTAAGGACGTTAAAACTTCTTCGATTTTTTTGATACGTTGCACATTCGTCAACGGCGTTTTGACGGCTGCAATGGCTGGTGTTTCGACTTTTTCAACGGCTGCCGTAGGTACGGTGGCATCAAATTTTTCGCCTTTTTCAGCTAATACTTTTTCTAAAATCGCTTCAATGTCTTCGTGACACGCCGCGCAACCGCCGCCCGCTTTGGTGAAATTGGTCACGTCTTCAACGGTGCGAAGTTTGTTTGCCCAAATCATTTCTTCAATCATCACAGCGTCAATCGCGAAACATTTACAAATCAACGCACCTTCTTCGTGATCATCTTTCCATTCAACACCGCGATAATTTGCAACCGCCGCTTGCAACGCTTCACGTCCCATGACTGAACAGTGCATTTTTTCGGGTGGCAAACCGTCTAATTCATTCGCAATATCTTGGTTGGTGACTTTCAACGCTTCGTCAATCGTCATGCCTTTGATAATTTCAGTTAGCACCGACGATGACGCAATTGCCGAACCACAGCCAAATGTTTGAAAGCCTGATTCTTCAATGATTT
>JBAXMT010000477.1:0-1708 GCA_037134135.1 Methylococcaceae bacterium
TGCGCGGCATTACGTCGAAACACGTTTATTTCAACACGCTGAAATTAGGCAAACGCTACAAAACAAAAACAACGCCTGTAATTTTGGGCAAATTGATATTTTATTGAGAGCTAAGATGACTATTTTTGAAGAAGTATTAAAAACAATTGCCGATGCAGCGGTTCATGGCATTCGTCACGACCTAACCGACGCTGAGTATTTCGCGCATTCGGCTATCAATTGCAGTGGCTTAAAACTGATTTCGAGTAAAACCCCGCTGCACTTTAAGCATCAACAAACCGCACCACGCAAAGAAACGGCGGCAATGACAATCGGCTCGGCGGTGCATTGTGCGGTATTAGAACCTGAACATTTTGCACAGCGTTACATTGTTGCGCCTGACGTTGATAAGCGAACAAAGGCAGGCAAAGAAGCGTGGGCGGAATTGGAGGCAAGCGGCAAAGTGGTTTTAAGTCACGCTGATTTTATGATGGTTTCAAGCATTGCAACGTCAGTTATGAATCACCCCACCGCGTCGAAATTGCTAACAGGCGGTGCGGCTGAAGTCGCGGTATTCGGTGAAATAGACGGCGTACCCGCAAAATGCAAGTGTGATTATTTGCGCGAAGGCGTTGCAATTATCGACTTGAAAACGACAGACGACGCGGGGGACTTTAGCCGCTCCGTTTCAAAGTGGGGTTATCACCAGCAAGCCGCTTGGTATCAAGACGTAATGATTTCAATCGGGCAGCCCGTTCGCGCATTTATCTTTGTCGTAGTTGAAAAATCCGCGCCTTACGCCGTGGCAACTTACGAATTGTCTGAAGAATGGATTGAAATCGGACGGCAACAAAATCAACGTGCTTTATCACTGTTTAAAAACTGTACCGAATCGGGCAAGTGGTTCGGCTACGGTGAAGGCATTGAGATGTTATCGCCGCCAGCGTGGGCAACAAGACAAGAAGAATTATTAACTGGAGAGCAAGCATGAGTACCGAAGTAAGTGTGTTAAATGAAAAAGAATTGTTCGAGTTGGCAGACCGCAAAGCAATTGCGTTAGCACATTCGGACATTGTGCCAGCAGCTTATAAAGGCAATAGAGCCAACTGTTTACTGGCATTGAATATGGCAGCGCGGATGGATTGCGACCCATTGATGATTATGCAAAATGTCATGGTTATTCAGGGAAAACCGTCAATGAGTTCGCAGTTTTTGATTGCGTCGTTTAACAAATCACGCGCCTTTTCAACGATTAAATATGAATTCACGGGTGTGGAAGGGCAAGATTCTTGGGGTTGTCGTGCGAGTGCGATTGAGCGTGAAACGGGTGAAAAGCATTCGGGCGTATTAGTCACAATCGGCATGGCGAAAGCCGAAGGATGGGCGACAAAAGGCGGCTCGAAGTGGAAAACTATGCCTGAGTTAATGTTGCGGTATCGTTCCGCTGCGTTCTTTATTCGCCAAACCGCGCCAGAAATTGCCCTCGGATTTCAAACAGATGACGAGGTGCGAGATATTTCACCCGCACCAAAAACCGCGTCACGGTCGGTGGATGATTTGCTGAACCAACAACCCGCGCCGCCGATTGAAGGCGAATTTTACGCAGAAATGGCGTAATCGATAACAACGCCCCACCGTCAAACGTGGGGTTTTTTATGCAACAAAGGAAAGATTATGGATTACAAAAAATTAGGTGCAGCGATTGGTGCTGCATTGAAAAAAAGCGAGT
>JBAXMT010000478.1:0-1705 GCA_037134135.1 Methylococcaceae bacterium
CTTTATTGAGTAACATTAAAATCGCTTCACCTTCGATATATTCAAACGCAATATCGGTTGTGTTTGGCAAACGGTTGTTTAAATCGCCCGTGATAAAACTGTTTGGAATTTGCTCAATAATGCCGCGTTCTAAACGGTCACGCATGGCTTTCACTTGGACGTTTTCATATTCCATGTGTTCCATCGCCATTTCGCAGGCTTTACCCAAACCGACAATCGAAGCGGTATTTTCTGTGCCAGCACGACGACCACGTTCTTGATGACCACCGCGAAGTAACGGGCGATAACGTGTGCCGCGACGTAAATACAAAACGCCAATGCCTTTCGGTGCGTGCAATTTATGACCTGAAATCGACAACATATCGATTTTCGTGTCTTGCAACATCATCGGAATTTTGCCAACCGCTTGCACCGCGTCCGTATGGAACATCACGCCTGCCGCGTTTGCCATTTCTGCCATTTCGACCACGGGAAAAATTGTGCCTGTTTCGTTGTTCGCCCACATGACCGAAACGATGGCGACATTTTCAGAAAGCATTTTTTTGTACGCTTCCAAATTCAAACGACCGCATTTATCAACGGGCAAACGGTGAATCGTATAGCCTTCTTTTTCGAGGTTTTCACACAAATTCAAAATCGCCGCGTGTTCAACAGTGGTGGTGATAATTTCTTTGCGATTCGGTTGCGCTTTAATTGCTGACAAAATCGCGGTTGAATCGGACTCTGTGCCGCACGAAGTAAAAATAATTTCTGAATCGTGTTCTGCACCAATCAATTCTTGAACTTGTCCGCGTGCTTTTTTAAGAGCTTTCGCAACGCCATCGGCAAATTTATGAATCGAAGACGGATTGCCATATTGTTCTAAAAAGAACGGAATCATCACGTCTACAACCGCAGGGTCAACTTTGGTTGTGGCGTTGTTATCTAAGTAAATATCAGGCATGACCCGCTCCTTGAATGTTGACGAGTTTTTTCATTTCAGAAGCAGGTACAACGCGTATAAATTCGCCTAATACTTCCATGAGTCTTTGTTGAATACCTGCAATCGTCATCGCCGCCATCTGGCAACCGTTGCACGCGCCCGTCATGTTGACGTAAGCCGTGTTATCAATGACTTCCACGAGTTCAACATCGCCGCCATCTGCCATCAATTGTGGTCGTAATGAGGTTAAAACTTCTTCGATTTTTTTGATGCGTTGTAAATTGGTGAGTGGTGTTTTGACTTTTTCAACTTCTGCTTTTTCAACAGGTGCCGTAGATGCTGTGGCATCAAATTTTTCGCCTTTTTCCGCAAGCACTTTTTCTAAAATCGCTTCAATATCTTCGTGGCACGCCGCACAACCGCCACCCGCTTTGGTGAAATTGGTTACGTCTTCAACGGTGCGAAGTTTGTTTGCCCAAATCATTTCTTCAATCATCACGGCATCGATAGCGAAACATTTGCAAATCAACGCGCCTTCTTCGTGGTCATCTTTCCATTCTTCACCGCGATAATTCGCCACCGCTGCTTGTAATGCTTCACGTCCCATAACAGAACAGTGCATTTTTTCGGGTGGTAAACCGTCTAATTCATTGGCAATATCTTGGTTGGTGACTTTCAACGATTCATCAATCGTCATGCCTTTAATAATTTCAGTTAGCACCGACGAAGACGCAATTGCCGAACCACAGCCAAATGTTTGAAAGCCTGATTCTTCAATGATTT
>JBAXMT010000479.1:0-1704 GCA_037134135.1 Methylococcaceae bacterium
GAGGGTACTGGTAAATCTTTTACAAAAGGCGCGGAGGGTAAATTTGAAGGTACTGACGTTGACAATGCTTTGATTGAAGCCAAACAAAATTTGTCAGATAAGATGAGGCAGATTAAATCCAATTTAAATAATTTAATACCTCGTTTTGATGGTTCTGGCGGTTCTTGTAGTTTGCCTGTTTTTTCTTATGGCACTATTCATGGCGTTGTTGTTGAGCGTGATTTGAACGATTGGTGCGACCAGTTATCTATTCTTTCTTCTGCGTTTATTTTTTTAGCTTCTGTTATTGCTTTTCGTATTGTTTTTGGGGGTAACAGTTAAATGTCTACTTTCGTCGATATAGTGAATTCTATTGTTGATATTCACCAACAAATTGATGATTTTCGCTCTACTGGGATTTATCAGTTTTTTACAAAATGGTTTGCTGAGTTTTTAAAATGGTGGGTTGTCGGTTGGTATAAGTTCAAACTTCAAGCTATTACTTTTTCTTGGGATGTCGCCAGTGAAATTCTGTCGAGTTTGAATCTTTCAACTGTTGTTACATCCGCTTTTTCTCAATTAGATTCTAAAGTTATTTCTATTATTTCGTTTTTTCGGATACCCGAAGCGTTAAATATGATTCTTTCGGCTTATGTGACGCGGCTTGTTATGACGTTTATTGGGATTTAGTTGTGGCTACTTCTATTCATCATGGTCCGCCTGGTTCTTTTAAATCTTTCTCACTTGTTCAACGGTTTGCAATTCCAGCGTTACAGGCGGGGCGGTGTGTTGTTTGTAATGTTCGCGGCTTTGATTCCCTTGAACGTATTATCGAACAATATCCTGACATTAATTTTCCCACTACGGCAAAATTGATTTATTTAGAAACGACAACGCGTGAAAGTCGTTTAATTATGGCTAGTTGGTTTCATTGGGTGCCGATTGGTGCGCTTATTATCATCGACGAAGGGCAGGAAATTTATCCCGATAGACGTGATTTTAAACTCGAATCGCTTGATACGTTTGTTTGCCCTGACGGTTTTGAACCTGACCAAATTCAAGAAGGTCGTCCTGTTGATGTTTTTACCGCTTTTGATAAACAGCGGCATTATCAGTGGGATATTTTTATCTCTACAACAAACGTTGCAAAAATTAAAAGTGAAATTCGTCAAGTTACTGAGTGGGCGTTTCGTCATCGTAGCTTGGCGGGTTTATTTCCTTGGATGAAAACATCTTGGATTGAACATCAACATGACCCAGAAACAAACGGAAAAAGTGAAAGTCACCGTGTCGGCTCTCCAGTCAGACATAAAGCCGACCCCAGAATTTTTAAATGTTATAAAAGCACAGCGACAGGTGGTGTTACAGAATCGCAAGCTGGGCAGTCAATACTTAAAAACCCTATTCTTTTATTGCCGTTATTCGGGTTTGTTTTTGGTGTCGGTTTGCTGGTTTATACTTTCTCCAATTCTCCAGACGAAAAAATTGTTGTTGATTCTGTTAAACCTGTTCCGTCTGTTATTAAAGATTCTTTTCCTCCCGTTTCAATTGTTAAAAACGATATTATTAAAACTGATGTTAAATCTCCTAGTTCTTTATCTATTGTCGAAGCTCCTACGGTTCGGTCTTTCGGCTATGATTTGATTTCGATTGCTTATAACGATGTTCACGATTTAACTAAAATTAAATTTAATTATGTTTTAAACAATCAAATTAAAACTATTG
>JBAXMT010000480.1:0-1703 GCA_037134135.1 Methylococcaceae bacterium
ACTGCCCCAAAAGTGGCTGCGGCAAATGTTGATTTATTTGAGTCATGAAAACATCATAAAGATGTTGTGGTCAATTGTTAAAAATAGCTAATTTATAAAAAGGTACTATAAATCATGTGGATAGAAATCCCCCCCCGAATTATAAGGTTTTATCATTTCCAAACGGCGATCAAGCGTTTATTCATAATTCAGCAAACGTCGGGAATCTTTCAATTGGACGTTTTAGCTATATCAACGGGAACGTGACACTTAATGGACGTTTTCCTATCAAAATTGGCGCGTTTTGTTCTGTGGCTGCAAATGTTTATTGCTGGACTTACGAAAGTCATCAAACCACCTACGCAACAACATTTCCATTACGAGTTGTTTTAGGTATGGATGTTGGCTATTCGGATTGTGTTGAAAAACCAGAAGGCGTAACGATTGGTAACGATGTCTATATCGCAGATGGTGTACGAATTATGCCAGGTGTGACTATTGGTGACGGTTGTGTAATTGGTTCTCGGGCGGTAGTGACAAAAAATTGTGAACCTTATGGTGTTTATGTTGGAATACCTGCAAAACAAGTTAAAAAGCGGTTTCCAGTTGAAATGGTTGAACAGTTGATGAAAATTCAATGGTGGAATTGGTCGATAGATAAAATTCAGCGAAATGTCGAATTTTTTAGCATTGATTTAAACAGTTTTGAAGGTGATTTGAATACAAAAATTGTCGATTGATTTGGCTTTGTGGGTTTTGATTTTTTGGAGGTTTAACTTTTTGTGATAAAGATTGAATTTGACCCGATAAAAAATGAAAAGAATATCCGCGAACGTGAATTAAGTTTTGAGCGTGTACAGGAATTTGATTTTGGAACGGCAACCGTTACGATTGATGACCGCCTTGATTATGGCGAAACACGCTATATTGCAGCAGGTTATTTGGATAAACGCTTACACATTTTATGTTTTACCGAAACAGCGTTAGGCATTCGTGTCATTAGTTTTCGTAAAGCGAACAGCAGAGAGGCTAAAAAATATGAAAAACCAACCTTTAACCAATGAAATGGGCGATGTTCGAGAATTAACAGAAGAAGATTTCAAACACTTTAAATCCGCTGCTGAAGTGCTGCCGTTGTCATTGCGTCAAAAATTGAATTTACAGAAAGCTGAAAAAATATCCACGACTATGGAATTTGACCGTGATGTTTTCGAGGCATTTCGCACGACGGGTGCCGATTGGCAAAATCAAATCAATCACGTTTTGAAACAATGGTTGCAAACGCATTCATTGGAACATTCTGTTTTGTAAATGGATTCATGAACGCCCCCTTTATTTTACCCATTAGAATTTATTACGAAGACACCGACGCAGGCGGCGTGGTGTATCATTCAAATTATTTAAACTTTTTTGAACGCGCCCGAACCGAAATGTTGCGTGATTTAGGTTTTGAACAAAATGAATTACGCGAAAAAAGTGGCGTTATTTTTGCTGTAAGAACGATGCAAATTGATTTTTTGCGCCCCGCGAAATTCAACGATTTAGTACACGTTAGCGCGGTGATTTCACACACAAAAAAAGCCAGTTTAACTTTTGAACAAACCATAAAGTGCGGTGACATTATGCTTTGCACTTGTAGCTGTCGGATTGCTTGCCTCGATGCAGACACTTTGAAACCGACCGCTATTCCTGATTTTTTATTTGACGCATTTTTAACTAAAAAC
>JBAXMT010000481.1:0-1703 GCA_037134135.1 Methylococcaceae bacterium
CTATTTTACTGATTTGAACTGGCTTTTTATTTAGCTCTTAATTCGCATTCAAGTGCGTGCCGCGATTTACCAAAAGGCATGATTCAAGGCGGAAAAACAGCATGGTTCGCCCCGTCTTTTCGTGTGTTAGATGCCGCGTGGCGTGAAATTAAACAGCGATTACAACCGATTATCGAAAGCAAAAACGAACAAACAAAACGCCTTGAAATTATCGGCGGTGGTTCCTTGGAGTTAATGTCATTAGAAGATTCAGACGCGGGACGGGGGCGTAAATATCACCGTGTTATCGTGGATGAAGCGGCGATGTGCCGAAATTTACAAGAAGCGTGGGAAAACGCAATACGTCCGACTTTAACTGACTACAGCGGCGATGCGTGGTTTTTATCAAGCCCAAAAGGACGTAACTATTTTTATGAACTCTATCAACGTGGCGTTAATCAGCAAAAAGACTGGGCAAGTTTTCAAATGCCAACCTCGTGCAATCCATTTATCAATCCGAATGAAATCGAAGATGCGCGTCAAGATTTGCCTGAGCGGGTTTTCTCGCAAGAATACTTAGCTGTTTTTTTGGATAATTCAGGCGGTGTTTTTAGAAATATCAACGAATGCGTTTATGAAATAGAAAGCGTCGAAACCTTACGGAACACAAAGAAAATAGACGATGGTCGCGCTTACATTATCGGTGTGGATTTGGCGCGGGTGGAAGATTTCACAGTCATTACCGTGATTGATGCAAAGGAACGTAAGGTTGTGGCAATCGACCGATTTAACCAAATCGAATACCTAACCCAACTTGAACGCCTTGTAAGAATCAGCGAACAATTCAAACACGCACCGATTTTGATTGAATCGAATAACACGGGCATTGCGTTTATTGAAATTGCTCAACGTCGTGGCTTATCCGTGCGAGCCTTTCAAACCACCAACGCCAGCAAAGCTGAAATCATTGAAAAATTAGCCGTAGCCTTTGAACAACAACAAATTTCAATCCCCAATTACGAACCGCTTGTTAATGAGTTGATGGCATTCGACCAAGAGCGTTTAGCCAGCGGTGCAATCCGATATTCTGCCCCCGTTGGACAGCATGATGACTGCGTTATGTCATTGGCAATCGCCTTTTCAGATGTTGGCAGAATAGGGGAGATTGAATATCAAACAATAAAAACAACCCGCTGGGACGATGACGATGACGACGATTGATAAAACCGAATTAACAGAAGAGCAAACCGAAACCACTGCACAACTCGCATGGATTAAACGCGAATTTGCCGAACATCCTGCTAAAAAGATTACCCCGCAACGTTTGCAACGCATCTTTGAACGGGCTGAATCGGGCGATATTGTTGAACAAGTTGACTTGTTTACTGATATGGAAGAACGCGATGGACATATTTGCGCCGAAATTTGCAAGCGCAAACGGGCGTTAATTAGTTTGAAATGGGAAGTACAGCCGCCTAAAAATGCCACCGCTCAAGAGAAAACGTTAGCCCAAACCATGACGGATATTCTTGAAGACATACCCGACTTTGAAGACGTGATTTTGAACCTTGCCGATGGGATTGGTTATGGTTTTTCATGTCTTGAGTTGGAATGGAAGTTAATCAAAAACGTGTGGCAACCCGTGAACTTAAAACAGCGTCCGCATCATTGGTTTCAGCTTTCGATGTTTGACCGCAACATCATTAAATTGCGTGATGGTTCAA
>JBAXMT010000482.1:0-1702 GCA_037134135.1 Methylococcaceae bacterium
AGAATTTGTGCGCTTTTATATTGTAGTTTGTTCAATACGAAATCGTTGTTAATCGGACGGTTAGTGCAATCCATATCAGGTTGCCCTTGGTCTAAATATCGCCATTCATCGAACAAATACACGCCAAAACCTGTTCGGCGAATTGATTTTAAAAATTGTTTTGGAATAATCGCATCAGTATCGACGTTTGCTCGGTCAAGTGGCGCGACGATTGAGGTTAAAGTGGTAAAAGCTCGCATTTTTAAAGTGTCCAGTTTTCAAGTTTAAAGTCAGCACGCAATGATTGAACATCGCTGTAAATCTTGTCTGCGCTGACGATGGTTAAATCATAATCCAACGCTGTTGCCGCAATCATCAAGTCAATCGAATGCTTTTTGATATTTTCAGCGTTGATTTGTTTGAGTGTTTTATATTGTGCTTTCAAGTTACCGAAGATTTTTGCTTGCTTAACCGATAAGTTCAACACACAAAAATCACGCACAATTTTAGCAATCGTCGTTTCAATTTTAGTACGTTTTGAATCAGGGCAATTTGCTAACGCATATTCAAATTCATAAATTGTCAGCATCGAAACATAAACTTGAGTGTTGCCAAGTTCGAGCATTTTGCTAACAATTTTTGCGTGATTATCGGCATCGACGTTGTAAAAATCAGAAATGACATTTGTATCGAGTAAATAACTCATTGGATTCTGTCTAACTCAAACGTGTTTCTAAATTCAGCACAATCACGTTTGAATTGTTCCGTGTAATCACCTAAGCCTAAACCGCCTGTTTCGATTTCATCAACCACTTTTTGCCATTTTGTTTTTGCAGTCAAAACAGGTTGTTCATTGTTTTTAGCCGCGCTGCGTAAAGCGTTTTCGATAAAACTTTCTAACGCGCTTGGCGTAAATGAACCGACTAATTCGTCAGGCAATGAAAGCGTAATTTCCATTTGTTACCTCCAGCGTTTTGTATAAATTCATGCTAAATAACGGCATATCGTACCTATATTTTCAACTAAGATAAAAGATTTACTGCACGCGACTATGTCCAAGCAGCGTTCCCGTCGCAAAAGCCAAATCAATTAAAGACACCTGATAATCCGAAATCGCACGCACTTCGCGCAACTGAGCATCACCTAAACGAGTCAAGGTTTCCAATACTTCGGTCATTGTTCGCAAACCTTCCCGAAATTGTTTTAACTCCGCATCGTAATTTAATCCCGCCAAAATCACGTTTTGACGTGCCGCTAAAATGCGTTGCCAATTTTGTTCTGTCGTATCGAGCGCGTCGTAAATTTCACGTTTTACCGTCAGTTCGCGCAATTGTTGCGTGCTTAAACGTTGCACTCTTTCTTGTACCGCACGTTCTAATTTTGATTTGCGTAATTCATTCGACAACGGAATTTCAACGCGCATTCCTACCGACCAATCGGAATAATTCCCGTCAATCGCTTGATTAAACGCGCCATCAAACGACCCCGTATCACGTCCAAGAGAACCATAATTGTAATCAAGCATAAACAGCGGCAAGGTTTGATTTTTTAAATAATCAATTTTGGTTAAATCCGCCGCGAGTTTTAATTCCAACTCCAACAATTCCAAGCGACCAGAAAGGGCTTTTTGTACCAATTCGGTTCGGTCAAATTCAAAATGTAACAACGTTGGCGAGGTTTTTGGAATAATCAGTGTTTGTGAATCAACGTTTAAATTCGTGTC
>JBAXMT010000483.1:0-1700 GCA_037134135.1 Methylococcaceae bacterium
GCAAGCACGCAAATCAATAGGTGAACTATCACCCGTTATTCCATTCAAAAAGAAATTAGAAACGACCGTAACACCTGCGTTTGATAACACGCCAACTGACAAACAAGCCGCTGATTTAAAACTCGCTAACGAGCAATGGAACGCCGCATCTACTGAAAATGTGGCTGACCATCCGTACCTCATTGCTAAAAACTTACCGATTAACGGCATTGAAATTCGTCGAGGTATTGGTCGTTATGGCGATTGCTTGATGGTGCAAATCTTCAATATCCATCAACAAGTCATCGGTTATCAGCACCTCTACGCTCAAAATCTACCTAACCGTAATGACAATAAAGATTTCGTCGGACAAGTCAGTGAAGGGTTTGCCATTATTGGCGGTACGTTTGACGACTGTATCAACGGCGCATATCACGTCGAAGGATTGAGTACAGGGCTTGCGGTTTATCACGCTAACGGGGCAAAAGGTGAACTCAACAACAAACATCATTTACCTGTGGTGGTTAGTTTCAGTGCTGGCAATTTAGGCAAAGTGATTGATGCGTTTATGGCGCGTGGTTGTGAGAATCAACGTATAGCCGCTGATAATGACTGTGGTAAAACCAGTGGCAACACAGGTATTTATGTCGCAATGGCAGCGGCTAAAAAACATAACTTACCGATATTCGTACCTGTCTCTAAAGATGGTACAGCCGTTGATTTCGCAGACACTTTGCAATTCAAAACACTCAACGTAAATAAAATGCGTTATGTGGATTTTCTTAAAAAACTCTCTGACGTAGCACCAACAGGTCAGCTAAGACGTTTGTTTGTTCAACTAGCTAATGCCATCGCTGAATGTGTTCCATCGAAAATGGGTAAAGAAACTGCCATTGCTTTAATCCATGAACTAATGGCTAAACGCGGCTTTGATACATCCAAAATCAATGTACGCGGCATCATTCACAACCACGTTCACAATCGTGCAGAACGATTAAAAAAATGGAATACGCTCGTTAATAAAAGTGGTTTAGACCGTCACGATTTGAAAGGAAAAACCAACGAAGAAATTGCTGAGTACATCAACAAAATTAAAGGGATTTGGCTTGATAATCGAGGCATGGGCGCAGGTAAAACTAAACTCATGGCAATGCTACGCAAACTCAAAAAACTTGACCGTATCGCGTATTTAACGCATCGAATTAGCTTAACTAAAAATGCGTCTGGCATCATGAATCTCGATTACTACAACGATTTAGCCTACGGTGAAGGCACTGACGGCATAGCGTTATGTGCTAACTCATTGTTGAAATACAAAGTCGAAACAGGCGGATTTAACGTTTTATTCTTAGACGAATTTAGACAAATTATTGACCACTTAATCAATGGCAGCGTTGAAAATAGACAAGCTGTTTGGGATGGATTTTGGGCAGCGGTTCGAGCAGCAGATTTTATTGTTTGCAGTGATGCAGATTTAAATGACCGTTGCGTTGAATTATTGAAACAACATTGTGGTGATAAGAAAATTAACTTAATTGAAGCTGAAGAATTTGATACCAATGGCAAAACCTATCACCTCTTAAAACAAGATAATTTCAAATCCAGCTACATTCGGATATTGCGTGAATTGCAAGCTGGTAAAAAACCATTTGTCGGTTGTACCTCGAAAAAAGAAGCGAAACGATTACACAAGTTTTTAATCGAACAAGGCATATCAGAAA
>JBAXMT010000484.1:0-1699 GCA_037134135.1 Methylococcaceae bacterium
TCTTGAAATTCCTATACCTGAAGCTGTTTGATTTCATAATGAGAATTGCTGGTTTCGCATGGTTATTTTAAAGTCGATTATGAATTGATTTGGACAACGATTCATAACGATTTGCTTGAATTGCATCAACAAATTAAATCATTACTTGAAGCAAAATAGAGAAAAACCCTACTTGAAAACTTACCCAACACCTTTAAAACGTTTCATAATTCTGTAATTTTTAATTTCATTCACAGCAAAGAAACGGTTTTGTATTGCGTGGCATGAGTTTTTGGTATAAATTCAAAATTAAGATACGGAGTTAAAAATGTTACAAACAGTAGAAGCGATTTATGACCCACAAAAAGGCTTGGCATTTTCAGAAGCTGTGAATGTTACGGCACCGATTAAAGTATGGGTCACATTTGCGGAATCTAGTCGGTTTTTAACACCGAAAAAAGGGTCAGCGCAAGCATTACTCAACACATTAAAAATGAATTCATTACCTCAAACTGCACAAGTTTCAGATGCGGATATTGACGCGCAAATTCAAGAAATTTCACAAAGTTGGGAATCGTAGCGCATGATTTATTTGGACAGTTGCGTTGTAATTTATTGGGTAGAAAATCATTCTGTATTTGCACCACGAATTGAAAAACGTGTTTTGGAAGAAGAAACCGCAGAATTTGCAATTAGTGCGCTAGTGATGTCGGAGGTTTTAGTGATGCCATTTCGACAAAATAATGTGGCGTTAATTGAACGATTTGAAGCCTTTTTTGCCAACGCGATTGTTTTACCGATGCCTGAAATGATTTTTATAGAAACGGCTCAATTACGCGCTAATCATCCAGGTTTGAAAACACCTGACGCTTTGCATTTAACTACGGCAAAGCATTACAAATGCGAAACATTTTGGACAAATGATGATCGCTTACAAAAAGTCAGTGGAAATTATGCAGTGAATGTTTGTTGCACTGAATGATTAAAACCCATGTTTGAAAACTTACCCAACACTTTTAAAACGTTTCACGATTCTGTACTTTGATATTACGGAGCTACCAATACTGCAACAACTATCGATGATATGAATTCCCAGGTTTTAAATTGCACCCATTAAGCGGCATAGAAAAAAATCGTTGGGCGATTTGGGTAAATGGAAATTGGCGCGTGACATTTGAATTTAATAATGGTCATGCTTTTGTACTTGATTATGAGGATTATCACTAATGACTATGCACAATCCACCTCATCCTGGCGAATTTATTTATAACGTTTATTTAGAGCCGTTTGATATTTCTTGTCGGCAACTTGCTATAAAGTTAGGTGTTTCACCGATTACACTGAATCGGATAATAAAAGGTAAATCAGCTATTAGTTCTGAAATGGCTTTGCGATTATCTAAAACCTTAGGACGCTCACCTGAAAGCTGGCTTGCGATGCAAGATAATTACAACCTTTGGCAAGCAAGACAGCGTGTTAATCTTGATGCAGTAGAAAGAATTGATTTTGCATTTGCTTAAAATTCACAATTAGAGAAAAACCATGTTTGAAAACTTACCCAATACTTTTAAAACGTTTCATGATTCTGTAGTTTTTAATTCCATTCACAGCGAAGAAACGGTTTTGTATTGCAAAGTTTAGGAGGGTTTAGAAATGTCTTACACAGAATGTGTGCCTTTAGTAAAACAACTTAACCACAGTGAAAAATTAAAATTAGCAC
>JBAXMT010000485.1:0-1698 GCA_037134135.1 Methylococcaceae bacterium
GCATTCATGCTTTCGATAAACGTGACAAATTCGTGGTGTTCATAAATCGCTGACTTAATCGCGGATTTTTCAACAGATAACGCGACATAATTCGGGCGATTTTCGTTGAAGAGTGTTTGACGTAATTGCGGGCAAATTTGCCAATAATTCTGCAACGCATCAACATCGGCAACAGGAATGCCGCCTTTCAAATGCGCTTCAATGCCTTGTAAATCTTCGGCTTGTTGGCTGTCGATGTAGCGCGGCAAATTGAGATTGAAGTCATTTTTTTCAATTTCATCAAAACTCACCATGCGCGAAAATTTCGGCAGTTCGATTTGCTTCGTCCAAACATCAACGATTTTGTGAATGTCCATCGCTCGCAAGCGATTTTTGTTGCCGTCTTTTAAAAATCCCGCGCTGGCATCAATCATAAAAATGCCTTTGCGAATCGGCGCGTCGTTTTTATCAATCACGATAATGCAAGCGGGAATGCCTGTGCCGTAAAACAAATTCGCAGGCAATCCGATAATCCCTTGAATGTAGCCTTTGCGAATCAATTTGCGGCGAATATCGGATTCCGCGTTGCCGCGAAATAAAACCCCGTGTGGCAAAATACACGCGCCACGTCCTGTGCTTTTCAGCGATTGAATGATGTGCAATAGATAAGCGTAATCGCCTTGTTTTGCTGGCGGCGCACCGAATGCGTCAAATCGCCCGAATGGGTCATTGTCAACATTTACGCCGTTGTTCCAGCGTTTGTCGCTAAAAGGCACACCCGCTACAACGTAATCAAATTTTAAAAGTTCATTTCCATCTTTAAATTTTGGTTCTGACAATGCGTGTCCCTGTTCAATAATCGCAGACGAATTATTGTGCATAACCATATTCATTCTGGCTAAAGTCGCATTTGTCGTATCTTTTTCTTGACCATAAATCGTTATGTTTGCTTTTGCTTGGCTAGCAACTTTTAAAAGTAACGAACCACAGCCGCAAATCGGGTCGCAAATTGTTGTTGAATTTGTTGTTTGAGCCTTTTTAATGGCTAACGCGTGAGAAATTATCAAACTAATTTCTGAGGGAATATAAAAATATCCCTTATTTTTACCGCTTTCTGTTGCGAAATGGCGCATTAAGTATTCATAAGCATCGCCCAAAATATCATCGCCTTCAGCCCGATTTTTCGAGAAATCGAGTGCGGGATTTTCAAAAATAGCGATTAAATTCGTTAAACGATCAACTTTTTCTTTGCCGTCGCCTAATTTGTCGGTGCTGTTGAAATCCGCCATTTCGGCTAATTTGTTGGCTTCTTTGAGCGGTGCAATGATGTGTTTGTTAATTTTGTCGCCGATGTCGGATTGCCCTTTGAGCGCGACCATATCTTGAAAACTTGCGCCTTCGGGAATGGTAATGGGCGCAAAAGGCAAACCTGCGTACTTGTCGCTAACGTATTTGATAAACAGCATCGCCAACACATAATCTTTGTATTGCGAAGCGTCCATGCCGCCGCGTAATTCGTCGCAACTTTGCCAAAGTGACGAATAAAGCTCTGATTTTTTTAATGCCATGTTGTGAAGTCCAATTTTTGAAAGTAAAAAACCCGTGAAGTTTTTAACTTAACGGGTTTTTCGATATGTGGTCAATCTTTAACTAGCAATTATTTCCCGATACAAAAACTCGAAAAAATCTTCCCAAGCAAATCATCAGACGTAAATTCGC
>JBAXMT010000486.1:0-1695 GCA_037134135.1 Methylococcaceae bacterium
CCTCTTAATTAATTTTCGATTACAATAAAATCAACTTGCACAAAATCATTATCGCTTAAAATGATTTCTTCATCAAAATATGATTTTTTAATTTTAGAATATGCTTCTTCTTCAGTGTGTGCTTCTACTAACGCTGTTCTAGATAGTTGCTCTTCTATTTGTACTTTGAATGTTTTCATAAAATGAATTCAAGTTGTTGTTGTTCAATTATACTTTCATATTGTTTATTCAAAGCTTCATAATCCAGAAAAGAGACTCTGTTTTTTTCATTTAAATCGTTAAAAGATGAATATTTAATTTTATTCAAAAATTCATTTTTTCTTTTTAAATCGGCAACAATAACCATCCGTGAATAAAAATCTTGTAAGTCATTAAATTTTAATAATGAATTTTGAATGTCAGTAGAATGTTCAACCTCGAAAAAAGAGTGAGGCATTGCTCTTTCATTAAACCAAATAACATCAATAGTTGAACTTCTTTGCACAAGTTTAGGGTGAGTATATTGGGGTATCTCATTCAGTGTTCTAACATCAACCAATTTAGTATTCAAAAAAAAGCGATTTTTATCTTGGTTAGGAATGAAAGTTTTTAACCCCATTAGGTTTCCAATTGTTAATAGTAGCCCTTGAAAATAGGAATGGTTAAACTCAATAACTTCTTTTGAATCTTTATTTGTTTCTGTTTCTTGAATAATTCCTTTACTTTCTATTGCATTTTTCAATTTCTTCAAACCGTATAAACCAGGTTTTATTTTGTAAATATTCTTATCCAATTGAACAATTCTTCTAATACTTGCAAATGGTGTTTTTGTTTTCCATTCACAATCAGCTATTTTAAAAACCTCTTGATTTAATTGACCAAGTGTAGCAACACCACCTAATTTTTCTAAAGTAAGTATTACGGCTTCATTTTGTTTCATTTTATGTGGCAATTTTTTAACTGTTTGTTTTTCCGTTTTTATCAGAATTGAACCTCGGAAAGCCTAGCAAGTAGCGTCAATGAATGAAGTGGAATCAAGGATAATTAGGAGTCACGCCCTCTATTCCGTTTTACTTCATTGAGGCTACTTGCTACAAAAGTTGGGTTGCCAAACAGCAGGCGACCGAATCTACGCGACTATTTTCTTATCGAGCTGGAGTTGTTAGCTTTAAAGAGCTGTTGGAGCAATCACCAGTATTTACAACGCCTAATAACGCATTAAGTTCTACTTTACACTTTTCTATATTCAAGCCATTTGCTCCATCGCTTGATATATTGGTTACATAAGGCCCTGCTGTTGTACAGCTAGCCAAAAGACCAGTAACACAAAAGGTAAAAACCATTTTAGATAAGTTCATTAAAATCCCACCTGTAGTAGTTAAGAAATATTTACTGGTACCATGACTGTTTGCTCTAGCGCTAAACCGCCCTGCCTATTGCTAACTCTTAAACGGTCAACGCCAATTCCGCACGCATTTCATCAATAACTTTTTTGTAATCCGGCTGACTAAAAATCGATGAACCGGTTACAAATGTATCAGCACCGGCGGCTTTAATGGCGCGAATGTTGTCGACTTTTACGCCGCCGTCAATTTCCGGCTCGTAGGATGGGTATAGGCGATAACCGAAACCCATCATAATCAATAAACCGATGAGATGGATTTCGCTATCGCTCTACCCATCCTACAAAGCTAAACTAAACGGCCAACGCCAATT
>JBAXMT010000487.1:0-1694 GCA_037134135.1 Methylococcaceae bacterium
GTTGAATAAAAGAAGGCGGTAAATTGTCAGGGATTTCAATTGTAATAGTTGTCATTATTTTTCTCCGTAATTACACAAACATTTGCTGCCACAACACAAATTTTCCAAGCGACTTATCACCACGAAAACGTCTGCTCCCACACCCAAGCATCTTTTAATTCATGAATCGTGGTGATTTTATTTTGCTGGGTATATTCTTTCCAATCCCCCTTATCCGTCCATTGACTAACAAAAATAAAATCAAAGCCTGATGTTTTAGAAACTAAAAAATCGTTAACATTATCGCCAAAAAAAATAGCAGGTTTTCTTCCTGTTTTGTTTTTGCTCCCATGCCCAAGCATCTTGAATTATCGTCGATAAATCTGCACGCTTTGGTTGCCAGCCTAATTGCTCTCGAATTTTTGTTGAATCGGCAATTAAGCGTGCGGGATCACCTGCTCGTCGAGGTTGATAATCTACGTTAATTTTTTTTCCCGTCACTTTTTCAGCCGTATCAATCACTTCTTTGACAGAAAAGCCTGCACCGTTGCCTAAATTAAACCGTGCGCTGTCACCGTTTGCCATTAAATGATTCAAGGCTAATAAATGCGCGTCACATAAATCCGACACATGAATATAATCTCGAATACACGTTCCATCAGGTGTGTCGTAATCCGTGCCAAAAACTGAAATCGCGTCCCGACGACCCGAAGCCGCTTGCAAGACCAACGGAATTAAATGCGTTTCGGGTTCATGTCGTTCACCTAGCTGCCCTTCTGGATCTGCGCCTGCCGCATTGAAATAACGCAAACAAACCGATTTCAAACCATAAGCGCGATCGTAATCTTCTAGCACTTGTTCAACCATCCATTTACTTTTTCCATACGGATTGATCGGTTCTTTCGGGTGATTTTCATCGATGGGTAAATAAACAGGATTGCCATAAACGGCAGCGGTAGAAGAAAAAATCAAGCGTGAAACACCTGCTTCACGCATGGCATTTAATAAGGTCAAGGTCGCAACAAAATTATTGTCGTAGTATTTTTGTGGGTGAGAAATAGATTCACCGACTTGAATAAACGATGCAAAATGAATGACGGCATCAAATTGATATTGAGCAAACAAGCCTTTCAATAATTCAGCATCGTTCACCGAACCAAGAATGAATTCAGCATCGGTGATTGCATCACGAAAACCATTAGAAAGATTATCAAACACAACAATATGGCAACCCGTTTGTTGCAACAGTTTGACCATGTGCGAACCGATGTAGCCAGCGGCACCGATAACTAGAATCATATAAACCACCTGTTGCAAATTGACAAAGTATTTAACCAGCTAATTTAGACTCTAGCCAATTTTTTGCATTAAGTAAATTTTCGTTGTAAGAAACAAGTTCTGTAATTATTGATTCCTTTTCTGCAATTAAATTTTCTAAATAACTGTTTTTTCCAGCTAAAAATTCTTTAGATTTTTGTAATTCGATAACATATTCGTTGAGTTCATTTAGTTCAAAGTTTTTCTTTTGAGTTAAGCTTTCCAACATACTAGATTTTTTTAAAAGATATATTTTATCCGCATCTAATTTTGATGTATTTTCGTTCTGCTGGATTTCTCGACACAATAATGATTTATCAATCACAAACCTAACACCAAGTTTTTCACAAAGTATGCTGAATTTTGCTAAAGGTTTTTCAGAAATATCATAATGGAGG
>JBAXMT010000488.1:0-1693 GCA_037134135.1 Methylococcaceae bacterium
ATACAACGTATTACAACGTGAATATGAACGATAATTTTGCGGTCATTCCTTTACCAGATGGCAATGCACTGAGTGGTGGTTTGCCACGTTTACCACAGGAAACACGCCGACTTTATTTGACCGTTGGTTTGTCGTACTAACCAAGATGTTTAATTTTAACAAATCGAGGTTGTGCATTCGTTGCATTCTGCGTGTGCTAATTTTATTCGTTGGTATGTCGTCTTATGCGATGGCGATTTTTGCCGCCGAAGAGGATTCTGTCGAACGCGAAAACAAAATAAAAATTGCCTATTTATATCGTTTCACTCAATTCACCGAATGGGCAGTAAAACCCTCTGTTTTTCGTTATTGCGTTTATGACGATGAGGCGTTTAGCGAAACACTCAAAGAATCCTATCGTGATAAAACACTAGGCTCGTCACTCATTGAAGTTCAGTCCATTGACGAGCAATCTAATCTAAACAGTTGCCAATTGGTTTATTTTCCACATACCGCGCCGATGAATGTACTGGCAAAAATTCACCAAAAACCGATTTTGTCGGTCAGTACGCAAAAAAACCTTGCACCCCTCGGCACGATTATTTATTTGTTTGACGATAATCAGAAAATTCGTTTCTTTATCGATAATGCAGAGGCGATTCGGGTGGGTTTAAAAATCAGCTCTCAATTACTCGCTTTATCCAAGCAGCCCACCCCATGACCTTTAAAAGTTGGTCAATCAAAGCCAAGTTAATTTTCATTTCCGTATTAAGTAGCAGTATCGCCCTGCTCACGTTTAGCATCATATTGTTTTTTTACGAAATGACTTTTGCAAAAAAAGACCTTATTCATAATTTACAAACACAAGCTGAAATTATTACTGAAAATAGTTTAGCATCGTTAGCTTTTATGGACGATAACGCCGTACGCAAAACGTTGGGAACACTGAAATACAATCCAGACGTTATGTATGCCGGTTTGTACGATATGCAAATGCAATTATTGCAGGATTATCGTCACGCAACCTATCGCAATAATCCCACGTTGAATCTGAAGGAATTCACTAACCAACCGCATATACACGAAGCCAATCATTTTGTGCAAATCATTCAACCGGTTTATTTAAATGGCGAAATGCTGGGGCATTTAGTGCTGCAATCGAGTTTTACCACGTTGGATGAAAAACTAATCAGTTACTTTTTTATTAGTTTCGGCGGGTTTGGTGCCACGTTATTTCTTGCCTTCTATTTGTCATCGCAACTACAACAGATTGTGTCACGCCCCATTATTAACCTTGCCGCTTTTATTCATTATGTAACCAAATCGAAAATTTATAATAGCCAAGCCCCAAAAAGCTCAAATGACGAATTTGGCAAATTGGTTGATGCGTTCAATGAGATGATGACTCAGTTAAATTTAAGTTTTCAAAAACGAGACGATGCCGAACAAGCGTTGTCGCACACGTTGATTCATTTAGAAGATAAAGTTCATGAGCAAACCTTAGATTTAAAAAAATTATTAGAAGTGGCAGATGCGGCAAACCAATCTAAATCGGAATTTTTAGCCAATATGAGTCATGAAATTCGCACGCCGATGAACGCAATTACCGGCATGACGTATTTGGTACAACGTACTAATTTAAACGACAACCAACGCAATTACATTGATAAAATTGGCGGAGCAACCCAAACGTTGCTCATGATTATTAACGATA
>JBAXMT010000489.1:0-1693 GCA_037134135.1 Methylococcaceae bacterium
AGGTTTAACGAAAGATTTTGCCGCTGGAAATCGCATTCAAGAAGACACAGATTCTGCGTTGCCATCGTGTCGGCGTTGTCACGATAACGCGCCGTATATTGCGTCGGCAAATATGGAAGCCTTCAAAGCTGAATTTTCACACAATGATGCAGAGTGTGGCACTTGTCACGAGGGCGATGCGTGGCGAAATCAATACAGCGGACACATTTTGCGCCGTTACATTGGCAACCATTTGAATAAAAATTTGTCGAATAAAATCTGTGTTGATTGTCACGGCAACGTAGACAAAATGGCGAAAGTTGAACAAGAAGACCCACAAACAAAAGAAAAAAAACCAGTTAGTTTAGAGTTCATTCATTCGACAGAAAGTTATGACAAAACCTTGCACGGTCGTTTGTTGAAAGATGGAAACTTACACGGCGCATCGTGTGTTGAATGCCATGCGCCAACAGGTTTGCATCACGGAATAAAACGCGACGGAGATTCAGAATCATCGGTAAATGCCGCTCATCTTTCACAAACGTGTGGACAATCGAATTGTCATAAAGATTATTCAAAAAGTGTGGCAAATAATGGCTTTTTAAATTCAGAAATGCACGGCGTGGCAACGCTCGGTTTAGGTGTTGAAACGAAAATTGAAGACGTTTTGAAACCCGATTTTGAAACGTTTAAAAAATTGTCGATTTGGTACAAATTGGCGGCAATTTTGGGTTCGTTTGCAATTGTATTTTTGGTTGGAAATATCGCGTGGAGCATTTTTGGTGACGCAAGCAAATTGAACAAAAACAACAACAATTCGATTCTTGGCGCGGAGAAATTTCAACGCATTATCATCGGTTCAAAACCGAAGAAAAAAGAATCTTTGTGGACAAAAATTAAAAAGCGATTTGAAAAGCCTGTTGTAAAAAATGACGAGGACAACGCATGAAAATTTACATTTTAATGTTTCTGTTTGTTGTTAAATCAGCATTTGCGGCAGAAATTCCATTGCATCAACAACAAATCGAAAAGGCTATGCCGAACCAAACGGCGATTGATTTATCCGAAAAAAAACTGCGTGAACACAAAGACGTTGAAATTCACGAGAAACTGGTGATTCCGCCGTTTCATAAACAAACGGGCGAATTGGAAACCGCGCCACAAAGTTTTTGCCGAACGTGTCATTCGCCGTTGCCGCACACGAAAGCGTTACGGACGCGCACGTTTAATAATATGCACGTTCGTTTTATTGCCTGTGAAACGTGCCATGTTGAAAATGAAAAACTGACTTATCGCTGGTTTGATTTTGAAAATCAAAAACAGGTTTCTGGCGAAAATTTGTTCCGAATTGGCAAAAATATCGATAACGAAAACCCGCGTCCGACCAATCCGAAAATCGCGCCATTTTTGAATGATTCGCGGATTTTTTTGCTGAAAAGTGACGAGTTTGCCAAACAAATTGCCTCAACGTGGAAAACAGCGAATGAATCCGAAAAAGCGATTTTACACGCGAAAATTCACGCGCAGTTGAATTGGCAAAAAGGTGAAAAAACACATCAAGGAACGTATTGTCAAGAATGTCACAACGATAAAAAATCAAAACTCGATTTGCCAAAATTGGGCGCGAATCCTGAGCAAGTGCAAGCTATTACAACGCACATCATTCCGCGCTTTTTAGAGCATTACAAAAACGATGACCAACGGATTACTATTC
>JBAXMT010000490.1:0-1690 GCA_037134135.1 Methylococcaceae bacterium
ATACAACGTATTACAACGTGAATATGAACGATAATTTTGCGGTCATTCCTTTACCCGATGGCAATGCGCTGAGTGGTGGTTTACCGCGCTTACCACAGGAAACACGCCGACTTTATTTCACAGTTGGTTTATCGTATTAACCAAGATGTTTAACTTCAAAAAAATACTGTTTCCCATTCGACGTATTCTGCACGGACTAATTTTATTCGTGGGAATATCGTCTTATGCGATGGCAACTTTCGCCGAAGATGAAGCCATCGAGCGTGAAAATAAAATCAAAATTGCCTACTTATTCCATTTCAGTGAATTCACCGAATGGGCAGTAAAACCCTCCGTTTTTCATTATTGCGTTTATGATGATGAGCGTTTTAGCGAATTATTAAAAGAAGCATATCGCGATAAAATGCTGGGTGAATCACTCATCGAGGTTCAGTCAATTAACGACGGCTTTAACATTAACAGCTGCCAAGTGATTTTTTTTCCACATTCTGCGCCGTTGGATTTACTAACCAAAATTAGTCGAAAACCAATTCTGACGATTGGAATGCAAAAAAACTTTACGCAATTAGGTGGGATTATTTATTTATTTGACGATAATCAAAAAATTCATTTCTTCATCGATAATAGTGCGGCACTTCATGCGGGTTTAAAAATCAGTTCACAATTACTTACTTTATCCAAGCAGCCAACACAATGACACTCAAAAATTGGTCGATCAAAGCCAAGTTAATTTTCATTTCAGCGTTGAGCAGCAGTATTGCCTTACTGGTGTTTAGCTGTCTTTTGTTTTTTTATGAAATGAAGTTTACTAAAGAAGATTTAATTCACAATCTGCAAATAGAAGCTGAAATTATTACTGAGAATAGCTTGGCAGCCTTAGCATTTGCAGATAATAACGCCATAGAAAAAACCTTAGAAACCCTGAAATACAACCCCGATATTATGTATGCGGGTATGTACGATAGACAACAGCTATTATTGGGGTCTTATCGTCACAACAACCATCCGGATGAATTTATTTTAAGCGACAACGAACTATTCACGGCTCCGCACTTGTACGAATCCAATCATTTTGTGCAAATTATTCAACCGGTTTATTTAAATGGCGAATTACTGGGTTATTTAGTCCTGCAAGCGACCTTCGACTCACTTAATCAAAAACTACAGAATTATTTCTTCATTATTTTTGGCGTATTCGGGATAACGCTCCTGCTCGCATTGTATTTGTCATCGCAGTTGCAACGCATTGTGTCGCGCCCGATTATCAACCTTGCAAATTTTATTCATGATGTGACTGAATCGAAAAAATACAATTTACACGCTAAAAAAGAATCTAACGACGAATTTGGCGACTTAATCGATGCGTTTAATGAAATGTTGACGCAGTTAAATTTGAGCTTCCAAAAACGAGACGAAGCGCAGCAAGCGTTGTCGCACAATTTAATTCATTTAAAAGATATCGTCAGCGAACAGACGCTTGATTTACAGAAATCCTTACAATCGGCAGATGCTGCAAACCGTTCTAAATCGGATTTTTTAGCCAATATGAGTCACGAAATCCGTACACCTATGAACGCGATTATGGGCATGACGTATTTGGTGCAGCGTACTAATTTAAACGACAATCAACGTAAATACATTGATAAAATTGGCGGAGCAACCCAAACGTTGCTCATGATTATTAACGATA
>JBAXMT010000491.1:0-1688 GCA_037134135.1 Methylococcaceae bacterium
GGTAAATCTTTTACAAAAGGCGCGGAGGGTAAATTTGAAGGTACTGCCGCTTCTGATGCTTTGACGCAAGCTAAACAAGATTTGTCAGATAAGATGACGCAGGTTAAATCCGATTTAAATAAATTTAAACCTTCTCTTTCTGGTGGCGTTGCTTCTTTGCCGTCTTTTTCTTTGGGTTCTTGGAATGGCAAAGATTTAACTTTTGATTTATCTGATTACGAAAGCCAGTTGTCAGTTCTTTCTTCCGTTTTTATTTTTCTAGCAACGCTTTTTGCTTTTCGTATTGTTTTTGGTGGTGATTGATAATGTCTACTTTTGTTGATATCGTTAATTCTATTATTGATTTTCGTCAAGAATTGGACGATTTTCGTTCTTCTGGCATTTATAAATTTTTTACTCAATGGTTTGCAGAATTTATAAAATGGTCAATGGTTGGTTGGTTTAAATTCAAATTACAATCTTTAACTTTTGCTTGGGATGTTGCGAGTGAAATTTTAAATAGTTTGAATTTATCTGAACATATTTATATGGCTTTTTCCGCATTAGATTCTAACGTTGTTTCTATTATTTCTTTTTTTCGCATACCTGAAGCAATCCATATAATTTTGTCCGCTTATACGACGCGGCTTGTTATGACGTTTATTGGTATTTAGTTGTGGCTACTTCTATTCATCACGGTGCGCCGGGTTCGTTTAAATCTTTTTCACTCGTTCAACGTTTTGCAATTCCCGCATTAAAAGCAGGGCGGACTGTTGTTTGTAATGTGCGTGGTTTTGATTCTCTCGAAAGAATTATTGAGCAATATCCCGATATTGATTTTCCTTTGACAGCGCAGTTAATTTATCTCGAAACTTCGACTCGTGAAAGTCGTTTAATTATGGCGGGGTGGTTTCATTGGGTGCCAATTGGTGCGCTTATTATCATTGACGAAGGGCAAGAAATTTATCCCGATAGACGCGATTTTAAACTTGAATCGCTTGACGCTTTCGTTTGCCCCGATGGTTTTGAACCCGAAGTTATTGCTGAAGGTCGTCCCGTCGATGTTTTTACTGCTTATGATAAACAGCGGCATTACAACTGGGATATTTTTATCAGCACAACTAACGTCGCTAAAATTAAATCAGAAATTAGACAGGTTACAGAATGGGCTTATCGTCATCGAACTTTAGCGGGTTTAATTCCGTGGATGAAAAATCAATGGTTGGAGCATCAACATGACCCCGAAAACAGCGGAAAAAGTGAAAGTCACCGTATCGGCTCTCCAGTCCGATATAAAGCCGACCTTAGAATTTTTAAGTGTTATAAAAGCACAGCGACAGGACAGGCTACAGAATCGCAAGCTGGGCAATCAATATTTAAAAACAGTGCTATTTTATTCCCTCTGTTTATTATTGCTGCCACTATCGTTGCTGGTTTATATATTTTCTTTATTAAATCGGACGTTAAAGTTGATGCTGGCGTTCTTCCGTCCAACGTTCCCGTTGTTCCGATTTCTCCTGTTCCCGTTGCGATTGTTAAAAACGATATTATTAAAACTGATGTTAAACCTCCTAGTTCTGTATCTATTCTCGAAAGTTCTTCGACTAGGTTTAGCGGTTATGATTTAGTTTCGATTGCTTATAACGATGTTCATGATTTAACTAAAATTAAATTTAATTATGTTTTAAACAATCAAATTAAAACTATTG
>JBAXMT010000492.1:0-1685 GCA_037134135.1 Methylococcaceae bacterium
AAAAGTAGCGCATATCATAACGGTTTCAACGCATACAGGCTATAAACGCGGGACAGTCGAAAATAATAAGATTTTACGAAGCGTCCAAGTTTGCCGCTCAATTTCGGCTGGCAACATCGGAATCAAGCACAACATATCTAAATAGCGCAACAAGCTCTCCATCAGTTTTCCTTTCAAGTTTTGAGTTGTTGAAATTTTTTATTTGTCGCGTTGATCATTCCAACTTGGCTATTTTTGCCGCGCCATTTTCAATGTGTTGTTCCAACGCAGAAATGCAGGGTTTAAAACGCGGACTGAATGACTCGGAGTGCGTTTTTATTTTTGTCAAAAATGTGCAAGCTAAATTTAAAGCAAATTGCCATATCCGTGAATCCACACAAGCACTAATGGCTGGAGCGGATAGGGAATTTGGCAAACCTCCGCCACTTCTCGGCGCAAATGCCATTGATGTCATATCGTAGGCGGGGGAAACCGAAAAATGGCAACCCTCGTCAGAGATAAAAGATAAATTCCCATTGTGCATATCCGTGTTACCAATGAGCGTCCCGAAAGCCTGGAGATGGCTGGTCATTTTTACGGCTTCCGCGTTTATTTGTTTTTCAGAAACGAGATGTTGAGCAATCACAGACCATGATTCGGTCGCTTTGCCAACGAATTCTGCATCGAATGCTTTCAGCGAACACACCGCCCGTCTGCCAAATTTTCCAATACGATCAAATCGTTCAACTTCTAAAAAGCGTTGTGTTCCAATATCGAAAACCGTTGTTTTAGCGGCTAAAATACCCGCCTCGCGTAATGTTTCAAGTGCTAAATGTTCTGCGAATAACAAATCTCGCCAACGCTCACTAACAGGGTTATCGTCAAAATCGCTGAACTTCACAATGACGTGTTTTTTACCGTTGTAAGCGGTAAATTTTGGCTGTTCGCCGCCAGCAGATGAACCTGGATTTTCGCCACTTGCCGCTTCATAAGCCAATTGAACGTAATCGTCTGGGCTGGAAACACGCGGTTCGGCAGCGTTAATAAAATGTTCTCTTGCCACGTCGCCCAACAACAAATTCCCAATCACGTCATATCCGTGAGCCAGTAACGCTCTCAACGCCTCGGAATCGTTCCATTTTTTAATATCGGCTGGCAAACCTAGCGCGGTAGCGTGCCGCATTGCATACGCTCTGCCAAGAAACCCTTGCGGAATCATGTCAAACAACCACCAAGGAATACTGTCACTGTGTGTTGTTTTGCCGTCTTCGTGGCACATCACAAAACCTTCGGGACGAACAGGAATCAGCGTTCCCAATTTTTTAAGTGTGCCTTCTGAACTAACGCGATAGACAGGAATTTCTGGTAGCCCGCGCTGATTATCGCGTAAGGCATATTGAATAGAACGAGCGGAGCCTATTTTTACCACTTCGTTGTTGAGTTCGGCTATGCCACGCGATACGGTTGGCTGACTAACGTTAAATTTTTCAGCGAGTTGCTTGGAACTTATTAGCCCAGCAGATAAGGCAGAACGGATACTTTCTGAGTAGGACGACATATTTTGAATTGGTTTTTGAATAGATAGTTGAATGAAACTATATCATTAAACAACGCGCTGAAATTTTTTTATAAAAACGTCCAAGTTTGTCGGATTGATGTTTTACACTGTCACCCGATTAACTAAAACTAAAATCAATTATGAAAAA
>JBAXMT010000493.1:0-1680 GCA_037134135.1 Methylococcaceae bacterium
TTATAAAATCTCTAAATGCAAAAAGTGTAAACCGAGGAATGAAGGATGCCCAAAACTACTATAGAAATTTAGCTAACCAATGATTTTAGTTCTAACCCATCTTTCATGTGGAGTTGGCCAAAACCAGCCCCTTAACTATCGCTTTAGAGGCAACGATGTGCAGTGCTACGAAGGAAAATATAAAAACGGTTCGATTAATAATTCTGAGCATATCAGTGTTTTTTTCAGCCTATGCATTTGGTGATTCAAAAAGCACATTTGTAACATTAAACTTCGGTGATGACATTTCACTAGCAGTTCCTTCTAACTGGAAGTACCAAGATGTCGAACTTAGTAAACACATAAACATTGCTGCGGACGCAACTATTAGGCTTGCCGGAATCGCACAAACAAACATAGCAAATGATGTATTAATTGCCGCAAGTGCCTACACAGCCCATAAGACATCGTCTGCCACGTTAAGGTTGAGCGTGAGGCCTGAAGGCCAAATATCTCAGGCTCAGATGAAATCGCTAACTTCTTCCAGCCATGAAGACATCCAAAAAATCCTGGAGCCAGTTTCTAAAGAAACCGAGAAGATTCTAAATTCTATTGAAGGTATAAAAGCCGTAAAGAAAACAAGAGCAGAGTTAGCCTATAACAAAAATCTTTACTGCATACTTGTGGAATTCGAAATATCGAGCTTCGATGGTGAAAAACTGCAACAGACATATGTATGCCCAATTGGAAATAAAACTGTAAAACTATCCACATCATATCGAAAATCTGAAAGAGTAATTTTTAAACCAGTGATTGAATACATTTGGTTATCGCTGCTCGCACACGAGTAAAGACTTTAATGGGTCTTCTCGGCGTGACGGGGTTTGCAACCCCGTCACTCACGCTTTTACCCAGCCTGAACTAAACAGCTATACCTACCTAACGCAAACTTTTTGAATAACGGTAAATATTAAACGTTTGGAGCGGGGCGTGTAAACACCCTACCATTCACAGACGTTCTAAAGCTGGTCTTTGACTGTTTCCAGTTGTGCAAGGCTTAAACGGTAAAGCATTAAACTTGAGCCTACAAATTTATTCTTATTAACTTTCAAAACTCTGGCGTATTTGATTTTTGCGCCGTCTTTTGTTGTTAACTCGTGAATACTAACTTTTTCAGTCATAAAAAACCGTTTTCATAATTTAAAAAATGCCATTATACAGGATAATTCTATATCATCCACACAGTGGAAAATTTAATGTGTGCTTCCGCGTGACGGGGTTTGCAACCCCGTTACTCACGTTTTTACCCAGCCTGAATTAAACAGCCATGTCGGGCACATGCTTTTCGTGCCCGACATTACGGTATCCGATGATAAAGTAACAGCAGCAGCAAAACTACACATCATTATCGCATTGAAGCATTAAAATGTCGGACTGCGATAAAACTGTTGCCCAATATCTACTTAGCGCAAACCATTCAACACCCTCTTTGCTTCTTCGCTCGCTTCATTAGATGGCTAAATGAGTATAAACCTCGGTGGTTGTTATTGACGCGTGACACCACAGGAGTAAACCTGTTATGACCGTTGTCAAGTCAGCTCATCCCCTGCCATCGGTTCTGCATCAGTACTGGCGTTGAGCCAGGTGTCAAAAGCATTGAGTTCGCCGCGAGATTGCCGCTCACGAAAATAGGTCTCGGTC
>JBAXMT010000494.1:0-1669 GCA_037134135.1 Methylococcaceae bacterium
CTAAACACCGTGCCTTGATTAGGCTGTGTCAAATTTGAATCAATTATAATATGCCCCTTTGCAGAATGTACCAAACCCGTTAATGTTGATAAACCCAAACCTGTACCTTCGCCTTGTGGTTTGGTGGTGAAAAATGGATCGAAAATTCGACTAATCATTTTAGGTTCGATGCCCGCCCCATTATCCGACACGCCTAATTCAATAAAACTACCTTCAATTATTGCCGCGCAGGCGGTGCATTTAGTATTTAATTTGGGTGTCACCTTGTCGAGCGAAATGGTTATGATGTTACCGTTATCTTTCATGGCATCTCGCGCATTCACCGCTAAATTCGTGATAATTTGATGCAATTCATCGGCATCAATTTTAATATTCATGTCGCAATTATCTCGAATGAAGCAATTACCACAGTTGCTAGTATTCACATGACATTTGTTGTCAAATTCAAGTCTGATTCGGCTAGTCAACGCGGGGCGTAACATATCCACAATCTCGTTAATGACTTTTGGAGTGTGTCTTATGTTCATAACTTTTTCGTGTTGCGTATCTTGGCGGGCATAGGTCATCATTTTTGCAATTAACCCCACCGCGCGTTGACCGGCATTCGCAATTTGTTTAGTGTTGTGTTCCAGTTCGGATTTTAACGCCTCGTCTTTCATATCCTGACGAATGTCATTATTCATTTCGTTGTAGCCCAACATACACGCCAAAATGTTATTGAAATCATGAGAAATACCCGCCGTCAGCCGCCCAATACTTTCTATTTTTTGCAGGTGATTGATTTGCTGATTCAGAATTTCATTTTGCGTAATTACAAAATTAAGTTCTTTAGCGTGTTTTGCTTTATTAACATTTTCGAATGCCAATTCCTGGTTCGCCATCACAAGTTCTTTAGCACGTTTTGCTTTATTAACATTTTCGAATGCCAATTTTTGGTTTGCAATCACGAGTTCGGCGGCGCGTTTTTCTTTTTCAATGTTTTGGAATGCCAATTCTTGGTTTGCCATCACGAGTTCCGCCGCGCGTTTATCTTTTTCAACGTTTTGAAACACCAATTTTTGGTTCGCAATCTCTAATTCGTCTGCCCGTTTTTCTTTTTCAGTTTGGTGAGCAGCAATTTCTTCGTAAGCCTTCATCAATGCAAAATAAAGAAGCTCATTTTCGCCGTGTTGAAAAGTAGGCTCGTTGAGATTTACTTTAATTGCCGTTGCGGTTTGTTCATGAATTATTATCATTTTTTCTGAGTGGGTAAGCGTTTCTTGTCCGGTTAGCGTGCTTGTTTTTTCAGCCATAATTTCACATTCCTAATAGTTTTAACTTTGGTTAAGATTACATTGTTTAAAAAAACCGCCTTTACGGCGGTTTTTCTAAGTCAGGCTCAACTACACAAAATTTTATTATTGTAATTGTTGAGCAGCGTCTTCCCAATCTTCAACATGGTAGGAAGTCACAATTTTGCCATTGACGACGGTGTGAATATCCGTTGCTGTGATTTTGAAACTTTTACCATTAGGTAACGTGCCAACCAAAAAGGGCGCAACGGGAGTGCCGGGAGTGCCGGTTATGGTTGAACGCACGATATAACGATTTCCATCACGCAAAATTTCTTGCGGTTTAAATTTCATATCTGGAATCACTTGACCGTAAATTTGAAACGTTTTAACAAACC
>JBAXMT010000495.1:0-1669 GCA_037134135.1 Methylococcaceae bacterium
TGTGTGGCCCGCATTTCTGTTCGATGAAAATCAGCCAAGACGTGCGCGATTATGCGAATGCAAAAGGCGTTGCTGAACAAGAAGCGTTAAAACTCGGCATGGACGAAAAATCGCAAGAATTCTTAAACGAAGGCGCGGCGATTTATCACGAGGTTTAAATTATTGGGGGCGGATTTTCAAATCCGCCTTTTTTATTTCCACTCAATTTTGAGCATTCACTATGAAATTCGTAGACCCTAAAACAGATATTGCGTTTAAAAAAATCTTTGGCAACGACGCGCACAAAGGCATTTTAATTGAGTTTTTAAATGAAATTTTAGAACTCGATTCACCGATTGAAAGCGTGACGATTAACAACGCATATCAAGTACCGCGTCTGAAAGGCTTAAAAGAAACGACGCTCGATGTGAAAGCGACTGACAAATTAAAACGTGAATTTATCGTTGAAATGCAAGTTGAAAAAGAAACCGCTTTTGCAAAACGTGCCGTTTATTACAGTTCAAAAGCCTACAGTCAGCAACTCAAAAAAGCCCAAAAATATCATCTTTTGAAGCCCGTTATTTTTTTGGGAATCTTGGATTTCAATATGTTTGAGCATGATAGCGTGATTTCACGGCATCTCATTTTGAACAAAGACACAGGGCAACACGATTTAAAAGATTTGGAATTTAATTTTATCGAACTCAAAAAATTTACCAAATCACAAACGCAGCTTGAAAGTGTTGCTGATAAATGGATTTATTTTTTACAACACGCTGATGATTTAGATCGTGTGCCTGAAAATGCGGATACCCTAGCACTTCAAGAAGCTTACGAAGTCGCCGCGCAACATACTTGGACGGCTGAAGAACTTGATATTTACGAAGCACAAGAATTCAAAATTGCAGTTGATGCAAATGTTTTAGAAACTGCGTTAATGGATGGCATTGCACAAGGCATTAAGCAAGGCATAGAACAAGGCATTAAGCAAGGTATTGAACAAGGCGAAAAACTCCGAACTTTAGAAATTGCAAAAGGTATGCTCGCCGAAGGTTTAGCCGTCGAAATTATTGCAAAACTCACAGGCTTAACTCCCGCCGAAATCGAAAATCTACAACACAACGAGGCTTAAAAACATGAAAACAAAACCACTACGACTTTCCAAAAAATAGTCGCCAAAGTCAACCAAAGTGTAAAACGGTTCGTGTTATAATCAGCCCGTCGTAAAAATCACATCAAATTTTAATCACAACCACGAGGCTTAAAAAATGAAAACCAACCCCCTAGCTTTACTCACGCTGGCATTACTGCCCAGCTTTTTCACCCCTGCAAATGCCGATTTAAAAGACGGTTTGGTGGCGCATTGGAGTTTCGACGATTGCACAGGCAAAGACGTTAGTGGCAATGGGCGTGATGGAATCGGTAACGGATTATCTTGCGAAAAAACACTTTCAGGGCAAGGTGCAAAATTTACAAGAACATCAGAAAGTAGAGTTCAGTTTCCGTACTCTTCAGGAATGCCTACGTCAGGCACGATAGCTCTTCAACTCAAAGTTGATTCTGCTTACCAGTACAGAAATTATGAACTTTCCACAACTGAACAATGCGCTTTAGTCTTCACAACAGATGTAGGTGGTGGGGTTGCGTCATAGTATCCAAAACGCTGATATTTTCTAATATTTGTTAATAA
>JBAXMT010000496.1:0-1666 GCA_037134135.1 Methylococcaceae bacterium
GCGAGTTATGTTGCCGAAGATGGTTCGCGTCAAGTGCCTGTAATGCTACATCGCGCGATTTTGGGTTCGCTCGAACGCTTCACTGGAATTCTGATTGAACAACATGCGGGAACATTCCCGACGTGGTTGTCGCCCGTACAAGTGATGGTGATGGTGATTGCCGATCGTCACGCCGAATACGCGCAACAAGTGTTCAAAACGCTTGAATCTCAAGGTATTCGTGTCAAAATTGACTTGAGAAATGAAAAAATCGGGTTTAAAATCCGCGAGCATTCCATGCAACGTGTGCCGTATTTGGTCATTATCGGTGACAAAGAATTAGAAGAACAAAAAATCACGGTACGCACTCAGAAAGGTGAAGATTTAGGTAGTTTGTCGATAGAAAACTTTAGCGCGAAACTCGCGCAAGTTATCGCAAACAAAGAATAATTAATGTGGAGGATTAAGGTATCGCTGCAAAAAAAGATGAAACACGCTTAAATGATATGATTACCGCTCGTCGGGTTCGTGTCACTGGCGTAAATGGCGAGTCGCTAGGCATTATTCCCTTAGACGAAGCGAAAAAAATCGCTTACGACGCGGATTTGGATTTAGTAGAAATTTCGCCCAACGCGGATCCGCCAGTTTGTAAAATTATGAACTACGGTAAGTTCCAGTTTGAGCAAAGTAAAAAGCTAGCCATTGCTAAGAAAAATCAAAAACAAATTCAGATTAAAGAAATCAAATTCCGTCCTGGAACGGACGAAGGCGATTATCAAGTTAAGTTGAAAAGTCTAATTAAATTCTTAACTGAAGGCGATAAAACTAAAATTACATTACGTTATCGTGGGCGTGAAATGGCGCACAAAGAATTAGGGATGGACGTTTTAAAACGTATTGAAAAGGATTTGGATGAGTTGGCGATTGTTGAGCAGTTTCCGAAAATGGAAGGGCGACAAATGGTTATGGTTCTTTCACCTAAAAAGAAAAAATAGTTGTACAAGTCACACAGGATGTGCGGCTTTTGTTTTGCTTAGTGCCTTGCATTTTGCCTTTGCGAACTTTTTTGAAGGGACATTTTTAACTTATTTTGGAGAAAACAAATGCCAAAAATTAAAACTAATCGCGGTGCCGCAAAACGCTTCAAGCGTACGGGCAACGGCGGTATTAAGTGTGGTCATTCACACCGTCGTCATATTTTGACGAAAAAAACAACCAAAAGAAAAAGACAATTGCGCTCGCCAAACCATGTACACGCTTCAGATTTACGCATGGCAAACCGCATGATTCCTTACCTTTAATAATTGGAGATAAATCATGCCTAGAGTAAAACGTGGCGTTACCGCCAGAGCAAGACACAAAAAAATTCTTAAACAAGCAAAAGGTTATTACGGCGCAAGAAGCCGCGTTTACCGCGTTGCGAAACAAGCGGTAATCAAAGCAGGTCAGTATGCGTACCGCGATCGTAAACAAAGAAAACGTCAATTCCGTGCTTTATGGATTGTGCGTATCAACGCGGCTTCGCGTATGTTCGGCATTTCATACAGCCGTTTAATCAACGGTTTGACCAAAGCGAACGTGAAAATCGATCGTAAAGTGTTAGCCGATATTGCGGTTCGTGATATTGACGCATTCGGTAAAATCGCTGAAATCGCGAAAGCAAACGTAAGTGCGCTTTCGTAAGATT
>JBAXMT010000497.1:0-1654 GCA_037134135.1 Methylococcaceae bacterium
CAGTTTGGTCAAGTTGTTGGGTGTTAATTTCGCCACATTTGTGGGTTCGCATAGGATTTTCCTGTTAAGTTTAAAAAGTAAAATGTTTTAAGAAGTCGTTGTCGAAGTTGGTGCGGTTGGACTTGGCGACGAATCACTGACGACATTTTTTTTCGTGCCGCTTTTAAAGTCCGTTTCGTACCAGCCTGTGCCTTTTAAGCGAAAACCTGCCGCAGAGATTTTTTTCACCAACTCGGTTTTTTCGCAAATGGGGCAATCTTTAAGCGGTTCGGCACTTAATTTTTGCAAGGCTTCGTGTTCATGACCACACGCTTTGCACACATATTCGTAAATGGGCATTTTTTGTAACTCCAAAAATAAAAAAGATGACGCTAATTATTCATTTTTCAAGGCGATAGCCTTTAGAATAGGGCTATTTTACAGGCTTAGGAGATAATTATGGAAACATTGACGATTACTCGCCCCGACGATTGCCATTTGCACGTTCGCAATGGCGCGATTTTAAAAACCGTTTTGCCACACACCGCCCGTCAATTTGCGCGGGCGATTATTATGCCGAATTTGAAACCGCCCGTGACAACCGTGGCGCAGGCGTTGGCGTATCGAGAAGAAATTTTGCAGGCGATTCCCGAAGGGGTGAATTTTACGCCGTTGATGACTTTATATTTAACCGCTTCGACCACGATTGACGAAATCAAACGCGCCGCCGAATGTGAACATATTCATGCGTTTAAACTTTATCCCGCAGGCGCAACGACAAATTCCGATGCGGGTGTGGCGGATGTAACCCAAATTTATCCGTTGTTGGCGGCGTTGGAAAAATACGATTTGCCGTTGTTGATTCACGGCGAAGTGACGGACGAAGATTGTGATATTTTCGATCGTGAACGAGTGTTTATCGAGCGATATTTGTTGGCGATTGTGGCGAATTTTCCTGCGTTGCGGATTGTTCTCGAACACGTCACGACAAAAGAAGCGGTTGAATTTGTCGAGTCGGCGAGTGATAAAATTGCCGCAACGATTACGCCGCAACATTTGTTATTTAATCGTAATGCGATGTTAGTGGGTGGTATTAAGCCGCATTATTATTGTTTACCGATTTTGAAACGGGAAACGCATCGACTGGCATTGGTCAAAGCTGCGACCAGTGGAAGTCCGAAGTTTTTTCTTGGTACAGACAGTGCGCCGCATTTGACGCATTTAAAAGAAAATAGTTGTGGTTGTGCGGGGTGTTACAGTGCGTTTGCTGCGTTGGAACTTTATGCTGAAGCCTTTGAAAGTGCGAATGCGTTGGATAAATTAGAAGGTTTTGCGAGTTTTTATGGGGCGGATTTTTATGGTTTGCCGCGAAATGGGGAGACAGTGATATTAGAAAAGCGTAGTTGGATTATTCCCGCAAGCTATGACGAAATTAAACCGTTAAAATCGGGTGAATTGTTGCAGTGGACAATGGTTTAGTTATTTGTTTTTGAAAAAAAAATCTAATTTTATTGTGCTAAAAAAATTAGATTTTTTAAAATAAAAATTGACGACAAAACCTTGAGGAATTATCATGTGTTTTCTTAACCTTAAGGACTAAGAATTTCAAACAAAGATTATTCGGGGTATAGCGCAGTCTGGTAGCGCGCCTGCTTTGGGAGCAGGATGTCGGGAG
>JBAXMT010000498.1:0-1649 GCA_037134135.1 Methylococcaceae bacterium
ACTTCACGCAATTTTTCGACGGTCGCGTTTGCGTCATCTTTTAATTTTCCAAACAGTCCCAAATAATCGCCCGACATCGTTTTAGTCAAATCACCGCGAGATAGTGCGTCTAAAATTCGCCCAACATCATTCAATCCGGCTGAACTGGTTTCAACGAGTTGATTGAGATTTTTTACTAAATCCAAAAAGAAACCAGAACGTCCCGTTTCGTGAATATGCCCCTCAAAATCTCCCTGCGAAGCAAGATGCACCACAGTTGAAATTTCATTTAGCATCTGAACTTCTTCCGTTCTATCGACCCATTCCGCGACATACCCAAGTCGTTCGTTATTTTTATCTAAAACAGGATTCTCTGTGATGTGCAAGTGATGTCCACCGACCACTATTTCAGTGATAAGACAATCCGTTACATTTTTTAATAAAGCGCGATGTTTCGCGGGGTCAACATGAAAGGCATCAACGTTCGACCCGATTATTTTATCGGCATCAAAATGTGGCAATTGTTTTTGAATATCTTGCTCGGCTCTTTTAAACAATGCCTTTGCACTTTCGTTAATATAAATAATTTCAAAATTATTGTCTGCCACTAATACCGCCGAATGAACATTATCAAGTGCGCGGTTAATTCGCATCGCTTCGGCGTTAAGACGTTTTGATTTAGCAATATCAAAACTCAAACTGACATCCATTGAAAATAAACCACGATAAAAATCACCAATCAATCCTGCTTTTTTCAAATCAAATTGATTGCCAAATCCTTTTGCCGCAAGGCGATAAAAAATGCCGACGCTATTATTTAAAATAGTGCTTAATTCTCGAATAATACTAATGTTGATTGCGGCACCGATCGTTGCGCTCAAAATAACAGCGGCGAATTCTAAGTATTGCTGTCTTAAAAATAATTCATAACTCACAATGCTGATAGGAATTGAAAATGTCGCTAATGAGAACGCGGTTTTTTTCCAAAGAGAAATATCATTCACTGATTTAATAAAGGCTTTCACACCTGTAGGATTTATCGTTCTGGTTTTATTTTTGATGCCTTCGTATAAGGCTTTAGCTTGTTCTAATTCATCTTTTTTGGGTGGGAAACGCACGGACAAAAAACTCGATAACTTACCTTTGTTATCAAATTCGGGAACGACATTGGCATGAACCCAATAGAAATCACCATTTTTGGAACGATTTTTAATACAGCCAGTCCAAGGAGACATGGCTCTAATTGTTTTCCATAAATCGTCATAAATTACGCCTGGCATATCGGGATGACGAATAATGTTATGGTTCATTCCGATCACTTCGGCACGACTAAAACCACTTATGCTTAAGAATTGATCATTCGCATAAGTAATTTTACCTTGTAAATCGGTGCGGGTGACGAGAATACTGCCCTTCGTCATAACGATTTCTTTATTGGAGACTGGCATATTAAGTTTCATAAATTCCCACTAAGCGTGCGCGTTAAAGCAAATGATTAGAATATATTGTGTATGATAATTTTTGTTAAAAATTACGTTTGTTACTACGCGCGATTAACATCAAAGCTAAAAGCAATTTTCGCGCCGTAATTTTTATAGTATTCACCGATTTTTCGCATGCACGCTTAAAGTCTTAATTTCGTTACGCGCAGTTTTGCATCTCAATAATAA
>JBAXMT010000499.1:0-1637 GCA_037134135.1 Methylococcaceae bacterium
GGTAACTTCTCATTATCCACAGGTATTTTGAGTTAAAATCCAAACATGAACACGCCGAAGCCAGAATTGCCAAAAATAGCAGAAAACGAACGCACGCCATTGATTGATGTGTTACTGGAACTGTTGGCATGGCAAAGCAAGAGAATTGATGAGCTGGAACAAGAAATTCTAAAATTAAAAAACGAAACGCTAAAACCTAAAATTGCTCCCACGAAAATGGATGAAGAAGAGAAAACGGACAAAGCCTCTTCAAAAAAAGCAACAAAGCCTGAAAAACTCAGCAAAACAAAGTCGTTAAAAATAGATGAAACCGTTGTCATTGAACCCGAAAACATCCCTGAAGGTTCAAAATTTAAAGGTTTTCGTGAAGTCGTTATCCAAGATATTATTTTCAAAACCCACAACACCTGTTATCGGTTGGCACAGTACCAATGCCCCGATGGTCATTACGTTTCGGGTGAAATGCCAAAAGGCTTTACAGGTTGCCATTATGGCAAAGAGTTAATCAGTTACATCTTGTATCAATACCATCATCAGCACGTTACTCAGCCGTTGTTGTTAGCTCAATTGAGTGACATCGGCGTAAACATTTCAAGTGGTCGATTGAGTGAATTTATCACCGAAAATTTGGATGTTTTCCACAACGAAAAAGATGAGATTCTGAAAGTAGGCTTGTCCGTATCGGCGTATATCCATGCCGATGATACTGGCGCACGCCATGATGGAAAGACGGGCTATTGCACGCACATTGGAAATGAACTTTTTGCTTGGTTTTCCAGTACAGAAGCCAAAAGTCGTGTGAATTTTTTGAGTCTGTTGAACAAAGGTATCGGCGCGAATTATGTTTTAAACGACGGTGCTTTTGAATACATGGCTCGCCAAAAATTACCCCAATTGATACAAGAACGCTTATTCAATAAAGCGGACACGTTAAATGAAAAAACACATTGGGAATCGTGGCTCGATGAGCTAAAGGTTATCAAACCGACGCACCGTAAAACCGTGACTGAAGCAGCATTATTAGGCGGTTTATTCGCGCAAGGTATTTCCGCCGACTTAGGAATTATGAGCGACGATGCAGGACAATTTAACGTTTTTGATCATGCGCTATGCTGGATTCACGCCGAACGAGTGATTAACCGCCTCATCCCTTTAAATCCAAATCAAGCGAGAGCCGTTGAAGAAATTCGAGGACAAATTTGGACAATTTATCGTGACTTGAAGGCTTACAAATTGAATCCTATTGCCACACAAGCCGATAGTATTCGTCAGCGTTTCCAGGAGCTGTGTCAGTCCAAAACCTGCTATGCCACGATGAATGAAGCCTTAAAACGGATGGGGAAAAATGAACATGAACTGTTACGGGTGTTAGATAAACCCTATTTACCCTTGCACAATAACTTGAGTGAACGTGACATTCGAGAATATGTGAAAAAGCGAAAGATTAGCGGAAGTACCCGCAGTGAATCGGGGCGACGTTGTCGAGATACGTTTGCGAGCTTAAAAAAGACCTGTCGAAAACATGGTCTTTCGTTTTGGCATTATCTCAAAGCTCGATTAGCTGATAACCAAAGTATTCCACCGCTTTCTACTTTCATAAGAAATGCGGCTGCTACCTGTGGATAATGAGAAGTTAC
>JBAXMT010000500.1:0-1635 GCA_037134135.1 Methylococcaceae bacterium
AAAGGTCTGCGTCTTTGTCATAATAAACTTGCATTGTTTTTCCTGTGTAAAAGTTAAAGTTAAAAAATTAAAAAGTTTGGTTAGCAGTGAAACGAATAACAGTTTTAGGATTTTGCCAAAATGCTCTAAGTATTTTTTCTGCTTTGTCGTCGTTTATTGATTGCCATGTTGAAACTGGATAAGGAACGCCTATTTCCTTTGCAGGCATTGCATCACCTAACGATTCAACGTAGTAGAGCCATTGAATATCTCTGCGATGCGGTTGAGGCATTGACGGATCTAATAATTTGTAGGTTTCACGACTTTTAGCTAATCCAACACCAACATAGCCATGATCATGATAGCCAGGATCAAGACTTGCATATGCAAAAATTAACTCGCCTTCTCCAATTCTTTTTCTAAGAATTCGTTCTCCATCATCGAGTGGTTCGCCATCAAAGCCAGCAGCAATAACATTGTTATCTAAAAGATATTTCCACCATTCCTGATGCTCATCTCTGTTATCACAGTTACCAATGTTGAAATCATGATTCATTTTATTTACCTACGGATTAAAGTTAAAAATTACAAAGTTGTTTTGAGCGTTAACTCATTGTTCAAAATATCCGAAATTAAATACTCAGGTTCATTATCCGAATAGGCGGTAGCAAAGTCTTGTCTTCCAACACCCCAGTGTTTCTGTTCGACAAGTTCTTCAATAATCCACTGCGCTAATCTATCTTGTTGTGATTCGGGCAATTTGGCGGCATTTTCGACAAGAACATCAACAACCCACAGTAATAATCTATCTTGTTTTAATTCGGGTAGCCTTGCAGCGTGAGAAGCTGCTTTCTCGAGTAATTTCGTCATGGTTAAACCTGCTGAATGTCGATGTATTTTAAAGCGTTGTCGATTCTGTCGAAATCATCAAAACGTTCAAACAAATCATCTTCTAATTCGTCTTTGTTTTCTGAACCAGAAAAGAGCATTAAAACTAAATGCCCTTCGCGTAATTGCAGCGCAGTTCTGATTTCACCAAAAACATCAATAATTGGTTGTTGAACCCAAACTAAAAAATCCGCTAAATCGTGTTCAAACAGATAATTTTTAATAGCTTTTGCGTCGCCATTTAAACGAAACGCTCTTTGAATGCGTTCAAACGAATGCTCAAAAATCGCAATTTCTTCTTGAGCTTTAGTTTGTCTGTTCATTAAAGATGCAGCCCTTTTTCGCCACGAGAAATCCCCGTCGCGCCAGAACGTACCACTTCGATAATGCTATTCGCGTCAATCGTCGAAATAAACGCATCCAGTTTGTCGGATTTCCCCGTCATTTCGATAACGTAAGAAGTCGGTGTCACATCGATAATCGTACCGCGAAAAATATCCACCACGCTGCGTAATTCGTCACGCATTTTGTCGGTGGTTTTGACTTTAACCAGCATCAATTCACGTTCAATATGGACGACTTCTTCTAAATCAATCAGCTTTACCACGTCGATGAGTTTGTTCAATTGCTTGATGATTTGTTCGATTACGTCTTCGCTACCGCGCGTCACCAATGTCATGCGGGATAAACTCGCATCTTCGGTTGGCGCGACGGTCAATGATTCAATGTTGTAACCACGCGCCGAAAATAATCCCGCCACGCGCGATA
>JBAXMT010000501.1:0-1631 GCA_037134135.1 Methylococcaceae bacterium
AATTTATGGTATCAAATACGCTACCAAATGGCAAGGGCTATACAAATCTGAACGTCCATTCAGTTCTGTATGTATTTATTTGTGGAAAATAATTGTGACATCATTTATAGTGTCACTCTATGAACTCAACAAAAGAAATTATCGAACAATTACAACTACGCAAATTCAATTTGTGTTGCGAAGATGTGAAACAATTACTGACCCAATTAGGATTTGATGTGCGTGATGGAAAATTAGGTGGTCACAAGATTTATGTGCATCAAGGATTACCTTCATTTCACAGTGGTTCTTTTAATTGTGGACATGGTAAAAACCCTGAAATTAAACCTGCTTACATCACTAAAATTGTTCAAGTGTTGAAACAATACAAAAACGAGTTAGATGCTTACTTGGAGAAAAAAGATGCTTGATGCAAGTAGATACACCATTACAGTACGAAAAGGTATTTTTGATGATGAGGAATGTTTTGAAGCGCGTATTGCTGAATTTCCTGACATTTGCGAATACGGTAATAGTTTCGATGAAGCCTACAATTTAGCTATTGACAGTATTGAAACAACAGCATTCTTATTACAAGAACAAGGTAAATCCATACCAGCTCCGATTATTCCAGCTGATGATTATAGCGGACGAGTAACGTTGCGATTACCAAAAAGTTTGCATCGCGCTCTGGTGAATGCTGCCGACAATGAAGGAATCAGTTTAAATCAACACCTAACCAATGTACTCAATTATTACACGGGTTATGCTCAGGCTAATACAGTACGGTAATCATTTTCTATGAACATTCTTCTTTACAACGAACTTAACGCAACAAAAATCCCAAACTTCAAAAAATTCACTTCTTACATTGAAGCCGATGATTTCAAATCTGCAGACGTAAAAAAAATTGGTGACAATCTTTATCGCGCTCGATTAAATCAAGCGGATAGATTGTTATTTTCAATTTATAAACACGCAGGAAAATCTTACGCGCTAATTTTGGAATTCATTAAAAATCACGATTACGCAAACTCACGTTTTTTACGTCAGGTTTCAGACATCGAGGAAGATAAAATTCCGACTATTTCGACGTTTAACGAAAATGATGCTGTGCCATTGGTGTATTTGAACGCCACGCATCACAGCGTAAATTTGCTCGATAAAATTATTTCTTTTGATGACACGCAACACGAAATTTTTGGTTTGAATCCGCCGCTAGTTATTATTGGTTCGGCAGGTAGCGGCAAAACGGCATTGACGCTTGAGAAAATGAAACAAGCGATTGGCGATGTGTTGTACGTCACGCAATCTGCATATTTGGTGAAAAACTCCCGTGATTTGTATTACGCTAATCATTACGAAAATGAACATCAAGAAGTTGATTTTTTATCATTCCAAGAATTTTTAGAAACCATTCAAGTTCCACACGGCAAACCAATTACCTTTCCTGTTTTCAAACAGTGGTTTTCTCGAAATCGTCAAAATCAAATTAAAGACGGACATAAATTATTTGAAGAATTTCGTGGTGTTTTGACAGGTTCAATTATTGATAAAAGTTATTTGAGCCGCGAAGAGTATTTCAATTTAGGGGTAAAACAATCAATCTTCCTGCAAGAAGAACGTGAAGTTGTTTATGGCTTGTTTGAAAA
>JBAXMT010000502.1:0-1621 GCA_037134135.1 Methylococcaceae bacterium
TATAATCCCCAAATTCAGCCGCTAATTCTGGCGCGTGTTCTTGCAGTACCCTAAAGGCTTTCATCAAATCAGAATGTGAAATCGCCCCTTTATTCTGCGCTCGTAGTAACGGTTTTAAAAACGCTTTAAATATCTTCTGCCGACTAAGCAAACATTTCGTTTTATTGCGATGCGCGTAGTTCACAAGGTCAATTTCTTTGAGCTTCAGTGAATTTGCCGATAACAATTCAAAGTTAGCCAATATCGACGTGTAACCGTTTTGGTAGTTTTTAATGTCTTCCATTGTAGGTGGTACAGATTCCGTATTGGGTAAGCCCGTCATTTTGCAGACTTCGTAACGTTTTATCGATGCTGCTTGTTCTTTGGTCAAGACGTTGGATTTTTTTAAATTGTTGTATTCGTGTTCATTAGCCACAGGTGCAGCTTGGATTTCCAACGCCTGTTCTTCTTTAACTTCTTGACTAAGATTTTTAATCTTTTCTTGTTTTTCTTCTACGAGTTTCACAAAGTTTCGTCCTTCGAGTTCCGCCAACAATAAAAAGTTATTCGCAAAATCATTCAAATCTTGATTCATCTTAGCGCGGGTTTTATGAATCATGTCATCGAGTTCGAGAAAAATAATCGTCGCTTTAATATCGCTAGGTAAAATCATGCCTGTGTTTTCAGCAAAGTTTTTCACTTTTTCGATTTGACCTTCACGCAATAATTCTTCATCGGTGACACGATTCGTTGAGAAAGGTTTATCAAACGCCACATACACGTTTTTAGCACAACGATTTCGCGCTAACATTTGCAATGATTCATTACTGGTTAAGATGTTACTGCATAGAAAATAAGTAAATTCAAATTCAGGCATTTCAAGTGATACACCTGTTCCCATTGCCGAGGTGTAAATAATCACATCGTATTTAATGCCTACACCATTCACATCAGCCAAAAACTTAATCGCTTCAGAAGATTTCGGTCCGCCAGTAATAATGACAATCCGTTTATGATTCACGCCATTTTTGATTAAGTATTTCCGCATTTTTTGCGCTTCTGTTTCACTGGTACACGCGACAGTACCTTTCAAACCACCATTCAAATCTCTTAATACTGAGCGATAGCAAGCATCAAAGTTTTCTAAGTGCCAATGATTGATGGTGCTTGGAACAACATTGCTTTTGATAACGTGAACTAATTTATTGCCGCAATGACGTTTATAAAATTCCATTGCATCATCGTTCATATTCGCATCAGCAAGGTGTACCAATGGCGCAGCTCTTAGGATTTGACCGAATAGTTCTAATAATTCTTTACGGTTCTCAATGGTTGAACTGTGCAAAATCGCATCATAAACCTGACGTGCTTCATCAATGAACAACGGTTTGCCTTTAACGGATTCGGCGAATTGAAGTAACGAGTTAATACAGACCGCAATTTTATCAGCGTGTTTATCCCCTTCTTGATAACTCACTAATCCTAAGCGTTTGCACGCATCATTGATTAAACCAACACGGTATGAAATATAAGCGCATGACGATAGGTTTTTAATCCGTAAGCCCATGAGGTTCGTTTTACCCGCCCCTTTCTTGCGTGCATCAACAAATAATGTGCCGATTGCCAAGATCATCTTTTGCGA
>JBAXMT010000503.1:0-1618 GCA_037134135.1 Methylococcaceae bacterium
GTAAAAATGCGTTGGCGTTCATTGGTTCAAAAGAATTCACTGCTCCAAATCAGGTTCGTTTTAGCGTTGCAAACTCACAAACCATCGTTGCAATAAATTTGGACAACGACATAAAAACCAACGATTTTGAAATTCAACTCACAGGTTCAGTGGCTCTAACGGCTCAGAACTTTGTACTGTAAATTCCGTTTCTAACAACACCTTAAACCATGAAATTCGTAGACCCAAAAACCGACATTGCCTTTAAAAAAATCTTTGGTAATGATGCACATAAAAGCATTTTGATTGAGTTTCTAAATGAAATTTTAGAACTCGATTCTCCGATTGAAAGCGTCACCATTAACAATGCTTATCAAGTTCCACGCCTGAAAGGTTTGAAAGAAACCACGCTTGATGTCAAAGCGACAGACAAATTAAAGCGTGAATTCATCGTAGAAATGCAGGTTGAAAAAGAAACTGCTTTTGCGAAACGTGCAATTTATTACAGTTCAAAAGCCTATAGTCAACAGCTAAAAAAGGCAGAAAAATATCATCTTTTGAAACCTGTAATTTTCTTGGGTATTTTAGATTTCACGATGTTTGAGCATGATAGCGTGATTTCAAGACATCTGATTTTAAACAAAGAAACAGGTCAACATGATTTGAAAGATTTAGAATTTAACTTTATTGAATTGCCAAAATTTACCAAGTCTGAAAGTGAACTTGAAACGGTAGCAGAGAAATGGATTTATTTTTTACAGCACGCGGATGATTTAGACCGTGTGCCAGAAAACACGAATACACCTGCACTTAAAGATGCTTACGAAGTCGCCGCGCAACACACTTGGACACGCGAAGAACTTGATATTTACGAAGCCCAAGAATTTAAAATTGCTATTGATGCAAATGTTTTAAAAACAGCACGAATGGATGGAATTGCTGAAGGCATTGAACAAGGAAAACTTGAAGAAAGACTCGCTATCGCAAAAGGAATGTTGGCAAAAAATCTGGATTTGAATACCATCGTCGAATTAACAGGTTTAACGCACGATGATGTTCAACAACTAATTTAAACAAAAAAAGGTTCAAAACATGGCAAATTTTAAATTATCATCAGAAATGGATTATATTTCAGGCACATCTGGCAACGATGTAATTGACGAAACAACCACTGGAAACCTCAACATATATGATTATATTGATGGTGGTGCGGGTGAAGATGTCATCATCATGGATGAGTCAAGTACAGATTTTTTAGATGCTATTGCCACATTATCATTTTTGGGAATGGATTCAAAAACAGCCATAACAACCGCTTACCCAAGCGTAAAAAATATCGAGAAAATTCAATTCACAGACGTAACTTATACACTTGCTGATGGTTCAGTTGAACCTATTTCAACAACAAAGCCATCAGAAAATCCAATAACACCACCAACAAATTTAAAGTCTGTCACTTTCTCACCACAAAGGACTTTTTCGGTAGGCACGAAACCTTATTCCGTCAGCGTAACAGATGTCAATAACGATGGTAACGCTGATGTCGTCACGGCAAATTTCAATAGTAATAATGTATCGATGTTACTTGGCAATGGACGAGGAAATTTTGCCGCTCAAACAACTGTTACTGTTGGGTCTA
>JBAXMT010000504.1:0-1614 GCA_037134135.1 Methylococcaceae bacterium
AAAGCGGCACACCGAAACCAGAGATTTTGCCGACCTAAAAGCACCAAATAAAACGCACCATCAATCAGAGAAATCGGAAAACCAGCGTGAAATTTATCCGAATCAACAGACACAACCGCAATCAACCCGAGTTGAAAACCAAGGCAAACTACGGAGGACGCACCATTGAAAACCAGATTATCAGCAAGAAAAAGAATTTGCTTATCACGGGAAATCACCACAGCGGTAAAACCCGCGCCATTACTCGATTGTTTGAGCATTCGCATGAAATTTGGCATGACCAAATCAAGCCTTACGCATTCACAAACAACAAATTGGCGACAAATCGCCCTGTGTTGAAACAAGGTGAAACGCTTGAAAATTGGGAATATCCGCCTGCGGTGTTCATTTGCGGCAACGCGCCACTATCGAAATGGGTGGATCACGCAGGCATGGAAAAATGGTGGAATGCTGAAAATCCAGAGCAACCGTTTTTGAAAATCCCCGCGTGGAAACGTGCCGAAGTGATAGCCAAATACTTACGCGCCACTCGTGCCGTGTTGTTTGTCGATGACGCGCACAAACTCACGGGCAGAAAATTGATGATTGCGAAACAGTGTATTGATCGTGCTTATCGCGTGGTGATTGCCACCAGCGATGAAAACCGAATTAGCCCGTCGATTCGCAAACAATTTCTCGAAACGAAACCGCAAATCATTCGCCTGACTTCTGATGTTGCCTACGATGCCACACACGTTTTGGCGTGGTTTTTTGTGTTGATTGCAATGTTGGCAGGCGCACCAGAAATTGCCGCCGCCATTGGATTATTTGAAGTGATGAAAGGAGGTAGACGTGCATCAAAACAAGATTAAAACCGTGCTGTTGTTATGCGTCACGTTGAACGTTTGTGCTGATGAAATCGTGCCACCGTATCAAGTCCCCACTTTTACAGGTGAATCGACAGACTGGCACAAAATGAAACCTGCCATCAATCCCGCCAAAACCGTCAACGCGGATTTGATTGTTGAAACGATAAATCACTGTTATCCCGTGCCACCGATGAACATTGAAATCAGTTTGAAAGGCGGTGCAACGTATAAACCGCCGACAACTGGCGCAACCGTGCAAAGTTTGGATGCTTCGCAGTATTACGCGGGAATTATTGCCACGATGCCGCTTTACAGTGGCGTTGAAATCGACAAAGAACAGAAACTCGCCATCGACCGCAAATTGAAAACGGTTGAAGCCGTCGCGCAAATGTTGACGGCACTTTCAACAAAACGCCGTGCTGAACGAATGCTCGGCTTGTATTTATCACTTGAAAAGCGGTCACAAAAGCGCGTTCAAGATGGCATTGTTGCCGTTGATGAGCAAATTGGAATGCTTGAAAAAGTCGCCACCACACAGGGCGAACTCGATGCTGCAAACGCCACCATCGAAGGCACACGATTGGCATTGATTCACCAATGTAAAACTGAAGACGTTGAACGTTTGAACAATTTTATTTTGTCGGAGATTTACTAATGAAATTATTGGCTTTAGTTGTGCAAACGTTAAATGAAATTATCAATGCCATTTTTACCGTAACGGGTTTGCGGTCGTGAAATGGCAGAATCACATCATCATTGGCGCGTC
>JBAXMT010000505.1:0-1606 GCA_037134135.1 Methylococcaceae bacterium
CGCAAACGGCACAAAGCGAAATTCAACAAATCGAAACGCAATCTATTGTAAAACCGCCTGCAATAACATCTCCGCCGATTTACGCGAGTTTTCCAATTTTTGAACCTCTCAAAACGTATTTTATTTTGTGTGCATTTTTGCTTGTGTTTTCTATTTCGCAGTTTGTTTGCTACGTTTTTTATCTAAAACAACGACGTAATTTTTCAAAATTCCTCGCTTGTTGTTTCAATTGTGGCTTTACTCCTACGTTTTACCTTCGACGCTTTCGCGTTCAAATTCATTTTTATTTTTATTTTTATTTTTTCAATTTAAATTCCAAGGGGATTTTTATGTCTATTCGTTTGTCTAAAATTTTAGCGTTATTTTTATTTTCAACTTCATTTGCTCACGCACATTCAATGGCATTTACGGCTGTTGATTGGAACAGTGGTTTTTTACATCCGCTGCAAGGCGCAGACCATATTGTTGCAATGCTGGCAGTAGGTTTTTGGGCAGCACAATTACGCGGCGTGGCAATGTGGGTTTTACCGCTGACATTTGTTAGCGTTATGGCATTAGGTGGTTTGCTTGGTACCTCAGGCTTTGAACTCAATTACGCTGAAACGATTATTTTGTCGTCAGGTTTTGTGTTGAGCATTTTGGCAGTGAAAAACGTGAAATTTGATTTAAAAGTTAGCACCTTAATTGTTGGATTTTTCGCGTTATTTCATGGTTTTGCACACGGGGCAGAAATTGGGAATTCTGCGGATTTAGTGTCTTACAGTTTAGGTTTTATTGCGGCAACGTCGCTTTTACATCTTGCTGGAATTTTAATGGTGCGTGTTGTTTATTTTTCTAATCGTTTTCGTTTCAACTAATTGAAAATTATGGACGCAACAAAAACGACTTTTACAGGTTATCCCATTTTTCAACCATCACAAAAAGAGCTGAAAAACTCCCATTTGCGCGGTGGTTTGATGTTGACGGCGGTGCTGATTTTGCACAGCGTAATCGCGTTTGAATTATTGAACGCGCCCGAAGATAAACCTAAAACAATGCCAAAAATTATGGAGGTGGCAATGGTCACAATTCCAAAACTTGAACCACCACCCGAACCGCCAAAACCTGAAATTCCAAAACCGCCCGAACCACCAAAACCTGTGGTGAAAAAAGAAATCGTGAAACCAAAACCGATTGTTAAACCTGTGCCAGTGAAACAAATCACGCCGCCAAAACCTGCTTTGCAACCGAAAATTTTAACGACGGCTTCTGAAAATGCAGAAGTCAGCATTCCAAAATTTGAAGCTGCGCCCGTTTATACGCCGCCTGCACCTGTGCAAACGGTTGCAAAACCTGTCGCACAACCAACAGCTAGCACATCAACAAGCAATGAAAGTTCAGCAAGTTCGGGCGGAAGTTGTGAAAACTGTGACGGTATCGAAAAACGTTTGCAACGTCGTTATGCACGGCGCAATTTTGCAGGTTCAGTTTCATTCACATTTACGATTGGAGAAGATGGCAAAGTTCAAAATGCGACACTTAAAAATGCTGAACCTGCTGATATGTTTGACAACGATGTCATTTCAGAAATCAAAGAAAGTTTGATGGAAATGGAATTCGAGCCAAA
>JBAXMT010000506.1:0-1601 GCA_037134135.1 Methylococcaceae bacterium
AGCGTGCATGTGAAAAATCGACGAATGCTATAAAAGTTACGGCGCGAAAATTGCTTTTAAATTTGGTGTTAATCGCGCGTAGTAACAAACGTAATTTTTAACAAAAATTATCACACACAATATATTCTAATCATTTGCTTTAACGCACACGCTTAGTGGAAATTTATGAAACTTAATATGCCAGTCTCCAATAAAGAAATCGTCATGACGAAGGGCAGTATTCTCGTCACCCGCACCGATTTACAAGGTAAAATTACCTATGCCAACGATGAATTTTTAAAAATCAGCGGCTATACTCGCGCGGAAATCATTGGACAAGATCACAACATGATTCGCCATCCTGATATGCCGCCAGAGCTTTTTGAAGATTTGTGGGAGACCATTAAAGTCATGCGCCCGTGGACAGGTTTGGTTAAGAATCGGGCTAAAAATGGTGATTTTTACTGGGTTCATGCCAACATTATTCCGCAATTTGAAAAAAACAAATTGATTGGCTATTTGTCCGCACGTTTTGCCCCTAAAAAAGCCGAATTGGAAGCAGGCATCGCGTTATACGAAGCAATTAAAAACAAAACAGCGACCCTCAATCCCAAAGGCACTGCTGTGTTAATCAAATCGATTCAAGATATTTCATTATGGAAAAAAGCGGCAATTTCATTAACCGCATTTTCAATTCCCACAGCAATACTCAGTTACGATTTATTTTTAGCACAGAATTATCTTGAACTGACGGGCGTTATTTCAGTAGCAGTGATTGCTGCCGCCTTCAACATTTGTACCGTTTATGAACTCAATCAAACATTAGATAAAAGTGTCGGTATTTTTTATCGTTTAGCGGCGAAAGGCTTTGGAAATTCATTTGATTTGAAAAAAAATGGCATCATTGGCGATTTTTATCGTGGCTTATTTTCAATGGATGTGAGTTTGAGTTTGGATATTGCGGAATCTAAACGCCTTAACGCGGAAGCACTCAGGATTAACAGCGCACTTAATAATGTTCATTCGGCGGTATTAGTGGCAGATAATAATTTTGAGATTATTTATATTAACGAAAGTGCAAATATACTTTTTAAAAATGCCGAGCAAGATATTCAAAAACAATTACCACATTTTAGTGCTGATAAAATACTCGGCTCAAACCTGGATTCATTTCATGTTGTCCCCGCAAAACAACGCGCGTTGTTACAAAATATGACTGATTCTTATGAAACTGAAATGTTAATTGGTGGACATGTCATGAAAATTATTGCGAATCCTGTTTTAGATAAAAATGGCGAGCGAATTGGTTTTGTGGCGGAATGGTTAGATAAAACGGCCGAAGTCAGGGCAATGAATGAAATTTCCGATGTGGTGCATTTTGCGTCAGAGGGCAATTTTGAACGACGCATTCACGAGGCAGAACACAGTGGTTTTTTTTTAGATTTAGTGAAAAATATCAATCAACTTGTTGAAACCAGTTCGATTGGATTAAATGATGTTGGGCAAATTTTAAATGCGCTGTCTCTCGGTGATTTGACTAAAACCATGTCCGGCGATTATTTGGGAATGTTTGGAAAATTAAAAGATGACGCAAACGCGACCGTCGAAAAATTGCGTGAAGT
>JBAXMT010000507.1:0-1598 GCA_037134135.1 Methylococcaceae bacterium
TAAGTAGGCGCTAAAAAGTATTTTAACAAAAACAAAAACAAAAACAAAAAATCAATCAATAATCATGTTAAGATTTGAAGTTACTTTATATTCTATGCCATGCTAACTATCAACTCGCTGCCATTCGAAGAAATTAAAACCTTAGAAGAAATGCATAAGAACCATCCTTGTCATACTTCTCGAACAAGAGCTCACGCTATTTTATTAAGTGGTGTTGGATTTAAGCTGAAAGAAATTGCCAGTATCTATAATATTTGTCGGCAAACGGCCGCAACATGGCTGCATGCATGGAGAGACGATGGTATTTGTGGGTTGCTTGATAAGCCACGAAGCGGTCGTCCGCGTCTGTTGAGTAACGAAGCAGAAACTGATGCAATTGTACGTGTCAATCAATCACCCCGATCATTAAAAAAAGTGCTGGCTAAATTAACTACAGATCTAAATTTAGCTGTTAGTCCCAGCGTTTCAACACTGAAGAGGATTTGTAAACGGGCAAAGCTAACTTGGAAACGGGTTCGAAAATCCTTGCGATCAAAACGTGATCCGCATTTATTTGAACAGTCTCGCCAGCAATTAGCCACACTTATCGAACAATCCAAGCAAAAAGAAATTGATTTGTTTTATTTTGATGAATCAGGTTTTACTTTGGAACCTTGCGTCCCATACGCCTGGCAACCAAGAGGCGAAACGATTGAAGTCCCCTGTGCCAAAAGCAAGCGGCTTAATGTGTTAGGTTTTGTTAATCGAGAATGCGCATTTACTTCCGTCGTATTTGAAGGCACCGTGACCACGGCTGTTGTTGTGGCCAGCATTGATCATTTTATTTCAACACTTCAGCGACAGACTGCATTGGTCATGGACAACGCTTCCATTCATAAGAGTTTCGAGTTTCAAGAAAATATTGAGCGATGGCAACAACAAGGCTTAACCATAGTTAATATTGCCCCTTATTCGCCTGAACTAAATATTATTGAAATCCTATGGCGAAAAATTAAATACGAATGGATGCCTTTTTCTGCTTATGAATCGTTTCGAAATCTGAAGGAATCGTTGTTCGAAATCTTGGCTAATATAGGTAAATCTTATACCGTAAATTTCGCCTGAAATTAAAAACCCCCTAAAAATGTTAAATAACTTTTGAGCTGTTACTTACGGCTCGTGGTTTAGTGCGAATTTGAGCGGGTCGTTCGCTACGGCGATGGCTCACCTGATTTTCTGCACGCAAGATACGATAGAACGTTGATTCAGATGCAATATAACTGCCTTGATCCGCTAGTCGAGGTACAATCTGGCTTGGTGGCAAATGGCCAAACTCATCAGAATTAGCAATGGTTAATACTGCCGCTCGCTCTATTTCTGTTAGTTTGTGTGGCGGTTGAAAGTTGCGTAACCGGCGTTGATCGCAGCGAACAGTTTGATCTGTCTGCCAGCGTTGCAAAGTTCGTTCGCTTAAACCTAATACGTCACAGGCTTTTGCTTGACGCGCACCTGCTTTTATCGAGTCTTTGAATAAAGTAATCACTTGTTTGCGCTCTTCGTGGCAAGTCATTCGACCTCTCCCCCCAAGAGCGCTCGGAACTTTTTTTGCAGTACCAACA
>JBAXMT010000508.1:0-1597 GCA_037134135.1 Methylococcaceae bacterium
CGAGTGAAATAACACGCTCACATTGTGACGCAATGGCAGGGTTTTTCGTAAAAATAAGTAATGTCCAAGGCGCGTTTTTGTCTAAAAAATACGCCATCAATCGCGTTTGTATTTTTTCATCAAATTCGTCAAATATGCCATCAATTAGCACTAAAACAGGGCGATTGATTACCGCACGCGCTAACATGACTAAACGTTGCTGTGTTTTGGAAAGTGGCGCACCTGTTACTGAAAGTGGTAACGAAAGAGTTTGTCCAAATTGCGCCATGAGTTCGTCAAACAATCCTAGTTCGCGCAACACGTTTTCGACCTGTTCATGGTGAATATGTTCACGTCCTAAAACGATATTTTCAAACAATGAACCTTCAATTATTTCAATGTCATTAACTAACGAAATTTGTTCGCGCAACGTTGGCAAATGAAAATTTTGTAATTGAATTTTATCGAAAAGAATCTCGCCTTTTTGTCCTGTCCGTAATCCAAAAAGTAATTCTGCCAACGTCGATTTTCCGCAACTACTTTGCCCTAATAACGCCACTTTTTCACCCGAATTAACGCTAAAACTTAAATTCGACACGATGTTTCGCGTGGGCAAATAATGAAACGAAAGCTGTTCAACATCGATTACCACAGGCTTTGAAAACGAAATCACCGTGCCGTTTTCATTTTCCAGCGGCAAATCTAGCAAATGCCCAATTTTATCGACGGCGGCGAGCAAATCGTAAAAACCTTCTAAATGTTTGCCGAATTTAGTCAGCGACCCTAACACTGTTGAGACAATCAATTCTGCGGCAACTAATTGCCCAAGCGTTAATTGTCCTTCAATCACCAAATAACCACCGATGGCTAAAAGTCCTGTATTCGCAAACACATAAAGCATCATTGAACCCAGAATTTGCCGAAGCAAAATTCGATAATGCGCGGTTTTTCCATTCAAATAATCATGCGCCAAAATGTCCGTATGTTCTTGCGCGAGTTGTTCACCTGTTGCGGTTTTAAACGTATTTTTGTTATCTGCTAAAATTTCCAGCCAATCCACTAACGCATATTTTGCTTTGGATTCAGCAATTGAAGATTTTACCGCGCCACGCCCTACTATAAATAAAATCAGCGCAATCGAAGTCAATAAGAAAATATCAAAACTGAGTAAAAATGGGTGATAAAACCCTAAGACCATCAAACCAGCGAGCGTTTGCATCAGTAAGCGCACGCTGTCGAGCAATAAACCTGAACAGGATTTTTGAACCGTTTGAATATCAAAAAAACGATTGATGAGTTCTGAGCCACGATGTTTATCGTGTAAATGGCGCGACATTTTAGGAATCCGATAAGCTAGATCGGCGGCTAATCGCACAAATAAACGGCGTTGAATAAGTTCAGCAAGATAACCTTCTAATGTATAAATCGCCGCTGCAAATGCCAAAAATATGAACAAAATTATTGATAAAACCTCTAACGGTTGTCCCATGCCACCCATCGCAACGGTATTGACTAACGCTTGTACTGCAATCGGCGCAGATAACGCTAAGACCCCCGAACCAATCGCTAAACCAAAAATTAACCATAAATCCGTCCGTTCAGTTTTTAATAAACTGAC
>JBAXMT010000509.1:0-1592 GCA_037134135.1 Methylococcaceae bacterium
TACCGATAGTATGTGTGTGATATACCGATAGTATGTGTGTGATATACCGATAGTATGTGTGTGATATACCGATAGTAAAAACGGATTTTTGGTGGTCAAAAAAAGTTGAAAAAAAGGTTGAAATTTTTCTTAAAAAAAGGTTGAAATTTAACGCTAAAATTACCAGTTTTTGACCACAAAAACGTCCATTAAATTGATACTTTTTCCATGTCTTTTCGCCGTTTTCGTTTGACTAATAAATGGGAATTTTGACCTCGACCAACAACCTTACATGACCAATAACCCAATTTATCAATTTCAATACAAGCGGCAATTATTTTGGTTCGTCTGTAACGAATTGCATCGGTGGTCACTTCCTCGTCGTAACGTGAATAAACCTTATCCGCCAACATATCAGCATTTAAATTACGTTCTTCACCCATATCCACTAATCCACATAGCACACTGTGTAAGGCTCTCGATTCCTCTGATTTGAGTTCTTGGCGTTCACCTCGGTGGAGTAAGACATAACCATCGTCATTACATAACACCGCCTGTGCTGATAATGGATTGATGCAAATTGATAACTTGTCTAATTCTCCATCTGGACTGAATAAACCAGCCACTGATAATAAATTGAAAGTCCAAAAACCTTTTTTATTTGTGTATACAAATGACACTCTGGAAAGTCGTATAAGTGACTTTTTTAACCATTCATAATTCATTTTCCCTGTTGATTTATCTAGTTCCGTTAATAATTCATAAGCCGTTGCATGAATCATTAAAGCATCTTGAGTGGTAGCATCACCATCCAATTGAAGGGCTAATCTAAGCTCCTTTCCCTTTTCTGTTAAGGGTTGTGGACTAACAAGTAACCCTCTATTTGTCGCTCTCGCAATGGCTAACAAGCACAACAACAAATCTTGGTCAGCAATATCAAGTTCGTTAAATAAGGCAATGGTCAACGTTGAACCATCATTGCATTCATAAATCCGCTCTATTCCTTTTCGTCTGGCACCACGTTTAATCGGTCTAAATTGAGGTGCTGCATGAACCACTCGTTGCGCTCGAGCAGCAGGATACTTAACAATGACGTTATCCATTTTTTCGTCCTATTTTTGGGTCAATCACGGGTTGAACAGCTTTAACAATCTTTGTTTTAGGTTTGGCATCGGGACTGGCAGCAATCAACACTCCGCCCTCTTGACGTTTAAGCCAAGCACCATCTTGAGGCGCACCGTAATTTGATTTCTCTAATGTGACTTGTACCCAGTACCGTCGTTCATCTTCACTGATGGTTCGTTTCTTTGCTTCATTGTAAGTCATAGTTTGTAAGCGCATAACATAACGCGCATTATCAACAATAGCACTTGCACCCCTTACAGCACTTGCACCTGCTTCACTGTCAATGGCACCTGCTTTAGATTCATGATGCAGTAGTAACACCGCCGCCCCTGTACTCTTGGCTAAATGTTCAAAGTAACGGATGACTTGACTCATCGAGCCATTATCATTTTCATTGCAATCATGCGCCCGCCTTAATGTATCAATGACAATTAACCGTAAACCTTGCATTGCTATGGCTTTTTCATGAACGTGATTGAAATAATCAG
>JBAXMT010000510.1:0-1592 GCA_037134135.1 Methylococcaceae bacterium
GTTTGCTGCAAACAGCGTTTAATTAAAAAGCCCGTTTTCGGGTTTTTGTTAAACACAAAAAATACCTCAGCTTGCTGAGGTATTTTTTTGCCTATAATTTGGTAATATCCGTTTTTGTTACCGCGCCAGAATGTAACGCACTCGCCACTAAAACTTGCTCAATTCCAATTATTTTAAGTTGTTCAATGTCGCTCATATTTCGCACGCCACCCGCTGCAATAAAATTTTTCTGTGGATAATCCCGTTTAAATTGCGTCAATAGTTCAACATCCGCGCCTTGCGAACTGCCAACGCGATTCAACGTCATCACAATCACATCGTCCGACCAAAGTTCGGTTTGTGTAAACAGCTTTTTTGCACCAAGCCTTTCACCCGTCGCGCCATAATCCAGCGACAACACAAATCGCTTTTCAAAATCCGCCAGCTCGCCCAAATTATCATCGGTAAAACATTCGCTGCCCAATACGGGAAAATAATTGTGCGGGAATTTTTGCACTCGTTGATAACCCGCATCCACCCAAAACGTGATTTTCGGAAAGTCATTTAACACTTGTCGAATGAGATTCTCGTTATCGCCCTGCCCTGTAATCGCATTCAAATCAGCAACATAAAACGTGTCGAAATCGCATATCGACAAAAAACCACGCAGCACAGAATAAATATCGGCATTCGGCGTGAGAATGCTTTTTATCGGTTGATATTGTTCGCGTTGCCCTTGTTTCGCGTGAACAACGATGCCATTTTTTAAATCAACGACGGGAATGAGTTTAATTTTATTCTCCATAAAAAAGGCGGCAAAACGAGTTCGCCGCCCATTGAGTCAATTAACAAAAATGTGAAATTACATATAGATTTGTCTTTTGGCAATTTCTTCAAACAAGAGTTTGTAATTCAATTGTTTTGTAATATCTTCAACCGTATTGCGGTATTTTGTAATACCTACATTTTTTCGGTTTATAGAATTTGTGGGTTTCAAATTTTTATCAAATGATGCTTTCCAAAGCCAATTTACATCAGCCCAATGTTCAATTTTTCCAAGCTGATAATCGGGTTGTTTAAATTCTTCAACAACACAACCAATAGCAATAATTCTGTTTTGGTTGTGGTAGAGAAGAATCAAATCGTTTTTTTTGATGGCATCTATTTGTTCGTTATTACCGTAGTAAGCGGCGACTTTATTGTGACGAATCATGTATTCAAAACAATGCGAACCTTTATTTTTTGGATTACTGTTCGTATTAACTAACCATGCTTTCATTTTCTACTCCTAAAAATTATTGATGAACCATAAAAAACGCCCCGATTTCTCGAGGCGTTCTTATTTTTTGTAAAACCTAAAACAGCAAGTTTTTACAAGCTGTAATACATTTCGTATTCAACAGGATGTGTACTCATACGCAAGCGTGTGACTTCTTCCATTTTCAATTTAATGTAGCTGTCAATCACGTCGTCAGTAAACACGCCGCCTTGCGTCAAGAATGCACGATCTTTGTCCAGAGCTTCTAAGGCTTGGTCGAAAGAATGACAAACTTGCGGGATGTTTTTTTCTTCTTCAGGTGGCAAGTCGTACAAATCTTTGTCCATCGCTTCAC
>JBAXMT010000511.1:0-1592 GCA_037134135.1 Methylococcaceae bacterium
CTGTGTCTGTAGTCAAATCAGCTTATTCAAGTGCAAAATCTGCTGTGAAATCAGCATGGAAAACGGTTAAAAGTTGGTTCTAAATTTTTAGTTTCGTTCTCGTGTGAAAACACGGGAACGAATTTATTTTTAATTTTTAAGGAGAAAAACAATGACAACCATCACATTTGATACATCTGAATCGTTAGCACAAGAACTTCATTATTTTGCCAATGCTAAACAAAAGTCTCTCAACGCGCTTTTAACAGAAGTCATACAAAATTATCTGAATTCAGAAGAAGATGAAGAAGATTTAGCGTTAATTAAAGCGCGTGAAAACGAGCCTTGTAGCTCTTTAGAAGATGTCGTTATGAGATTGAAAGCAAATGGCAAAATTTAATGTTGTCATTAAAGCATCGGCAGAAAAAGAGTTGGAAAAATTGCCGAATGTTGCTGTTGCTGAAATTTTAACTGTCATTTACAGTCTTGCTGAAAATCCATATCAAAACGGAATTAAAAAATTAAAGGGTAAAAGTAAAAAATCGCCTTGCTTTAGAATTCGGGCAGGCAATTATCGCATTTTGTACGAAGTGAATAATGTTGAACTTATTGTCCACATTATTGCAGTCGGCGACCGTAAAGAGATTTACAAAAACTAATTTCAATAACTACAAAGAGGAAAAACCCATGAAAACCATCAAATTCGATTTAAGACCGAATGATTAAAACAGTGAACAATCAATACTGCTGGGATGAAAACAAACGTCAAAGCAATCTTGAAAAACACAGACTTGATTTTAACGATGCAAATTGCGTTTTAGATTCACGCTATCGCCTTGATGTCAGTGTTATTCGTGGCGACGAGGAGCGAATTCAATCTTTTTCGTATGTGATGAATAAATTAGCGGTGTTGTCTTTAGTACATTTAGAACGTGAAAATCTGACAAGAATTGTCAGCTTTCTCTACGCAAGTAAAACAGAATCGGAGGTTTATTATGAATGGCTCGAAACAAAATCTGACTGAACGTCAGCAAATTTTAGAATCAATGAAAACGCCGCCTGTTGGTGGTTATTTTGTTTGGGATGGCGAAGACGAAGATGATCGTCCGTTAAGCCACGAAGAAATGCAGGTGGGCATTTTGAAAGCGCAACAACTCAATAATAACGGCAAAACTGAAATTGCATTGCAAGTTGATAATGAAATTGTCGCTTACTTTCGCGCCACAGGGCAAAATTGGCAAAACCGCATGAACGACGCACTCAAAGAATGGTTGCGTGAACATTCCGTTGCCATTTCTTGAAAATTTAACTGAACCACCACAAAAGGCAAACCATGAAAACCATCAAATTCGATTTAAAACTTAAAAACGGCGAAATCACACTCCGCACGCTTGACGACCTCGAAGAAAATTTATCGCCCGAATTATTCACGCATTTTCATTCAGGCAAATTAGCGAAATGGTTGTGCGTTCGCAAACTTGATGAATTGGCTGAAAAAATGGAAGCCTTACGCACTCAAAATATCGAAGACAAAAACGAACTCGATGTAAAACTGTTCAAAAACTTGTGTGAAATTTTCGTGAGCGAAGTCAGCGAAGAAGATGCACGCGAAG
>JBAXMT010000512.1:0-1592 GCA_037134135.1 Methylococcaceae bacterium
GTAAAAATGCGTTGGCGTTCATTGGTTCAAAAGAATTCACTGCTCCAAATCAGGTACGTTTTAGCATTGCAAATTCACAAACCATCGTTGCCATAAATTTGGATAACGACATAAAGACCAACGACTTTGAAATTCAACTCACAGGCTCTGTAGCTCTAACGGCTCAGAACTTTGTCTTATAGTTACATCCCATAGAGTATCATTTATGAAACAAGTTGCTTCGCTTCAATATGGCGTAATTTTTAAAAAAGCATTTTCTCAAATCGATGTATTCAAAGCCTTCGTCAAAGATGTTATTGGCATTGAATTAGACATTGATAAAGTTGAGACTGAAAAATCATTTACCCAAAAAATTGGCAACATTAAAGTTGAATTTGATTTGTACGCCGAAGATTTAAAAAATCGTGTGATTGTTGAAATTCAACATCAAAACGGTTCAGATTATTACGACCGTTTCTTGCATTATCACTGCGTGGCATTGCTAGAACAGGCGGCAAATTATAAAAATTACAAACCTGATCTAACGGTTTATACGATTGTTGTTTTAACATCAGCAGATAAGCACAACACGGATGTGGCGGTAATTGATTTTGACCCCAAAGACCGCTATGGCAATGCACTGGGAGAAATTAAACATAAAGTCATTTATTTAGCGGTGAAATATGTTGATGAAAACACGCCAGAAATGTATCGCGACTGGTTAAGCGCAATTAAAGAAAGTTTGACCGAACAAATTGATGAAACCCATTATCCCCGCCCAGAACTTCAAATTGTCATTGATTCCATTGCGAAAAATCTCGTTTCTGATGAAGAAAAATACTGGATGATTGAAGAATATAATTTTGAAAGTGATAAGAAAAAGCGGTTTGAAGAAGGCGAAGAATCAGGAAAATTAAAAGAAAAACTCGCTATCGCAAAAGGAATGTTGGCAAAAAATCTGGATTTGAATACCATCGTCGAATTAACAGGTTTAACGCACGATGATGTTCAACAACTAATTTAAACAAAATAGGAAATCAAAATGGCAATGATTAGCGGCACGAATAATCCATACAGCAGAGAAAATATCAATGGTACGTCAGGAAACGATACGATTGATGGTTTGGGTGGACTTGATAATATCGATGGGGGTGCTGGCATAGATACAGTCTTATTTTTTGATTCTAAAAATAATTTCACTTTTACTACGTTGGCAGGAATAACCAGAGTAAAAGGCTTGAGTTCAGCAGACAGCAAATATGAATATAATGAAGTTGTTTTAACTAACGTTGAAAATGTTCAATTTACTGATAGCGTTGTTAATATCGGAACTACACAACCAATTGTCGAAGAACAACCAGAACCAATTTATACGCCGCCCGTTGCAATTCAACATCCTCCCACTGGCACAATCGCAATTAGCGGCAATGCGATTCAAGATGAAACGCTGTCGATTCAAAACACCTTAAACGACGCAGATGGTTTAAGTGCATCCACACCGCTATTTCGCTACCAATGGCTACAAAATGGCAAAGCAATAAGCGGCGCAACGCAATCAACTTAGGATTCGGTCAAAAATAACTTCCCGATTCGGTCATTTTGCTCCCATGGCT
>JBAXMT010000513.1:0-1592 GCA_037134135.1 Methylococcaceae bacterium
GCAATCGCCAATCTTGGGGTCTCATTGACAACCATTCATTGGTAGATTTCGTCAAAATAGTTCGCACTTGAGCATTGCCGTTTTTTGCTAAATTAGAAAGTTGTTGAAGAAAAAGAGATTGAAAGGGATAAAACGCTAACGCTTTATAAAAATCGTTGGCGGCGTTTTCAACTAATTCTTGCGCTTTGTAAATGCTGGCGCGTAAAGCATACGCATAAGCGACCGAAGAACCTTGAAAGCCTTGAATACTTTGTGTTGCATAAGATTCTGCTCGTACTAAATCACCCGCAGAAAAACAATCCAAAGCAATTTTAAGTAATTGCTCTGGATCTGAAAAATCGAATGATTCAGAAAATTTCACAACGAACCAAAAAATATAAGCTAGAAACTGCTATCAATTACTGCAATACCAACAGTTTGAATACCACCCTCTACATCACCATTTGAATCGTACACAAAACTTTCAATGTTTATGGCTTGGATTTTGGCACCGCCATCCAACGTAATTGTGACAGCCGCACCCGATACACTAACCGACTTAATAACCACTGCACTTAAATCGAGTTTATCTTTACCTTCACCGCCGTCTAACTTAGTTGTAGCGGTACCTGCGTAATCTGCCGCAAGTTTAATGGTATCGATACCAGCACCTGTATTGATAGTGTCTCTGCCGCCTGATAAAGTGATTGAGTCTTTACCCACGCCTAAACTGATACTGTCATTACCTGCACCAGAAATCACATTTAATGCTGACGTAGATTTGCTCACGTTAACAGAAACAGCATCGTCACCTAAAACAAGAGCTAAGAAGTTGGACGCATTGATTGTTGTGCCATTGTCCATCTTGATGACTAACGATTCCACTGTAGTTGATGTGGTTGTACTAGAATCAACAACCGCTTTATTATCGCCCGTGACAACTGCTTTAGATGAAGTGGTCGCAGTCGTCGTGGAGCCAATGGTTTTAACACCACTCACATTGAGTTCATTTGTTCCTGTTCCACCATCGATAACTGCTTTACCTTTAAAGCCATTGGCGATTTCAAGTTTGTCATTACCTGCACCTGTATTCACCGAGTCATTACCACCAGCAAGTACAATCGAATCTCTTCCAGAACCAAGATTGACGCTGTCAGCACCATCACCTGTAACGACGTTCAATGCGGTTTTTGATGCACTGGCATCAACATTAACTTTTCCAGCACTAAAATCAACAGTTTGAATATGTGTAGCTGAAACTGTCCCGCCATCTTCAGTCTTGACAGCAATTGCCCCTTTTGAATCTATGGTGACGACACTTGTGCCAGTAGTATTAACACTCAGTTCGTTATTTTTACCTGTCCCACCATCAACAACCGTATTTCCACCACCAGAACCAATAGTAATTTTGTCATCGCCTGAGCCTGATTTTACAGTGTTGTCGCCACCGCCTTTAACAACAATAGCGTCGCCACCACCTCCTGTCGTGATCTTATTGTCACCCGACCCCGTTTCAACAGTAACATCCTTTGTTGTAGTTAATACGACGGTGCTATTACCGCCACCTAGTACAACCGTACCATCGAAGCTATCATTATTGATTTTGATGTTTG
>JBAXMT010000514.1:0-1591 GCA_037134135.1 Methylococcaceae bacterium
GCATTGATAACGAAATTTTGACGTGGTTTAAAAACAAAGGCGGACACGATTATCAGCTCATGATTAACAAGGCATTGTTTGATTATGTGCAACAACATAATCACGCTTAAACAAAAAAAGCCCCGCTTTGCTGTGATGCAAGTCGGGGCTTTTTTTCACCAAAAACACTTATCAATTTTCTGTTTTTGGATGTTTTTATAAAGAATACGAAGAAATTTTATATCTTTTGCTTTTCTAAATGGCAATGATACGATTCACCACCATGATCAGTTAAAAAATAACTGACCGCCTGACCTGAAAGGCGATTTATATGAATTATTTGCATTGGTTTCCACGTTCTATTATCCCTAGTCCATTCTATTGTATATTTGAGCTGTTCATCTGTAATCATTGGTTTTACTACACGAAAAGATGTTAAATCGCGACCTTCAGATTCATCATCTGTATAAACAATTACAAATCCTTTCCAATATGTATCACCTCCGTTTTTTACACAATTTTTCCCTGAGTATTCATACCAACCTTTAAATGCGAATTAAGAGCTGAAATTTCATTTAGTAGTCAAATCAAACAGTTAAAAATATCGGCTTTTAGTTTTATGCCTTTAGTAAATTCTAACCCCTTGATTTTCAACTAGCGAATTTAGCTCTTAATTCGCATTTAACATCAAAACACAATTCTCCTTGCTTAGAGAAATATGGTTCAGGGTAAATTGAAGTAGAATTTGTTTTTTTATCATCAGGTTCGCATACTATTCGAGACTGCCCATAAGTATTTGTATAAAAGAAAAGATATACCAAAAAAATTTTAAATAACATCGAGGTTACTTTTTTCATGTTGCTTACTCCTCCTCATAAATATAAAAACGGGACATCAGAAAAATCCAACGCCCCGTTATTGTAGTCTTTAAATCAGCGAAAAATTAACCGCCAAAATCATCCAACATAATGTTTTCAGGTTCAACTCCGTTGTTAATCAACATGTTAATCACTGACGTATTCATGATTGGAGGGCCACACATGTAGAACTCACAATCTTCAGGTGCTGGATGTTTCTTAATGAATTCTTCTTCCAACACGTTGTGAATAAAGCCTGTGTAACCAGTCCAATTATCTTCTGGCAATGGGTCTGATAACGCAACGTGCCATGTAAAGTTTGGATTTTCTTTTGCAAGCATATCGAAATCTTCCACATAGAACATTTCGCGTTTGCTACGCGCACCGTACCAGAAGGTCATTTTGCGTTTTGATTTCAACCGACGGAGTTGGTCGAAAATGTGTGAACGCATCGGAGCCATCCCCGCACCACCGCCAACAAAGACCATTTCGGCTTCCGTTTCGCGTGCATAAAATTCACCGTAAGGCCCTGACACGATACATTTATCACCTGGTTTCAAGTTAAAAATGAACGATGACATGATACCTGGTGGCGCATTAGGCACGTTGAAAGGTGGCGTTGCAATACGCACATTCAACATGATTTCTTTTTCTTCTGGATAAGAAGCCATCGAATAAGCACGCAATGCTGGCTCTTTCACGTTTGAAACGTATTGCCACAAATTGAATTTGTCCCAATCGCCACGGAAACGTTC
>JBAXMT010000515.1:0-1591 GCA_037134135.1 Methylococcaceae bacterium
GAATTCGTGCGCGGCGGCGGCATTCCTGATTTAATCGCCGTTCATCAAAATGCGTCTGGCACAGCGAAAGAAATTTGTTTGTCGTATGCTTCAGCCATTGGTGGCGGACGTTCAGGCATTATCGAAACGACTTTCCGTGACGAATGCGAAACCGATTTATTCGGTGAACAAGCGGTTTTATGTGGCGGCGCAGTTGAACTCGTGAAAATGGGTTTTGAAACGTTGGTTGAAGCGGGTTATGCACCTGAAATGGCGTACTTTGAATGCTTGCACGAATTGAAATTGATTGTCGATTTGATGTTTGAAGGCGGCATTGCAAACATGAATTACTCAATTTCAAACAACGCAGAATACGGCGAATACGTTACAGGTCCGAAAGTGATTAACGAAGAAAGTCGTCAAGCGATGCGTGAAGCGTTACAAAACATTCGCAACGGTGAGTACGCAAAGAGATTCATTTTAGAGGGTGCAACAAACTATCCCGAAATGACAGCGAAACGTCGTTTGAACGCGGAACATCCTATCGAAGTAACAGGCGCAAAATTGCGTGCGATGATGCCGTGGATTGCAGCGAATCAAATTGTTGATCAAACGAAAAACTAGTCGTTCATTCGTTTTCTGAAAATAAGAAGCCCGTTTTATGACGGGCTTTTTTCATTGTGAGATTTTAAAATTATGACAACTTTAACCGCTTTATACGAATCACATTTACCGTCGTTGCCTCTTCGCGCTCGTGGCAAAGTGCGTGATATTTATGACGTTAACCACGAATATATGCTCATCGTCACAACCGACCGACTTTCAGCATTTGACGTAATTTTGCCCAATCCGATTCCTGACAAAGGGCGCGTTTTAACCACTGTTTCAAACTTTTGGTTCAACAAATTACGCGACATTATTCCCAATCATTTAACGCACATTCCGTTGGAAGATATTTTGACGGATGCAGACGAATATCATCAAGTTGTCGGGCGGGCGATTATTGTGAAAAAACTCAAACCGTTGCCGGTCGAAGCGATTGTGCGCGGTTATTTAATTGGTTCGGGCTGGAAAGATTACCAATTAACGGGACAAGTTTGCGGAATCCAATTGCCCGAAGGTTTGCAACAAGCCGAAAAATTACCCGAACCGATTTTCACGCCATCAACAAAAGCGTCCGTAGGCGATCATGATGAAAATGTATCATTTGACCAAATCGTGGCGTTAATTGGTCAAGAAATGGCGGAAAAAGTGCGTGACGTAAGTTTGCAACTTTACAAAGAAGCGTCTGAATATGCCAAGCAACGCGGCATTATTATTGCCGATACGAAATTTGAATTTGGGGTTGATAAGGAAGGCGTTTTGCATTTGATTGATGAAATTTTAACGCCCGATTCGTCACGTTTTTGGGCGGCGGATGAATACAAAATTGGCACCAATCCACCGAGTTTTGATAAACAATATGTGCGCGATTATTTGGAAACATTGGATTGGGATAAAACCGCGCCAGCACCTGAATTACCTGCCGAAGTGGCTGACGAATGCGCGAAAAAATATCACGAAGCTGAAATTCGGTTGACGCACTAAATGTCGTTTTCAAACCGAAAAATTT
>JBAXMT010000516.1:0-1589 GCA_037134135.1 Methylococcaceae bacterium
CAATTTTACAACCGTTTCAGCAGGCGAATCGGATTTTTTCAAAATGTTCAAAATACGTTTATTTGCCGCCGCTAAACTTTCGGCTTCAGGCAATTGGCGGAACGCTTTCACGGCTTGCAAACGTTGCATAAAATCGAGCGGTTCAGCTGGGTTCACGGCTAAAACCGCTTCAAATTCATCAGCAGTAAAACCTTTGTCTAAAGCGTAACCTTTCAAACGTTCAAAAATGAAATCGGTAACTAAATTGGCAATTTCTGACCGTCCATTTGTTTTTGTAACAACGACATCGAGGGCGAATTCGTTTTGCTTGCAAGCAAAATCAATGAGTTCGATGAGATTTAAATTGAGTTTATTTTCAATCAAAATTCGCAAAACGCCCAATGCCGCTCGGCGTAAGGCATACGGGTCTTTGTCGCCCGTTGGAATTAAACCCGCGCTAAAAATTCCCGCCAACGTATCAATTTTTTCAGCCAACGCCACGACGCAACCAATATCGCTGGTTGGAGTCGCGCCACCCGCTTGTTTTGGCAAATAATGTTCTTCAATTGCCAACGCAACTGCCGAATTTTCGCCGTCTGCGAGTGCGTAATAACGCCCCATCGTGCCTTGTAAATTGCCAAATTCGCCAACCATTTCGGTCATCAAATCATTTTTCGCTAAAAACGCGGCACGTTTTGCCAGTTCAACGTCAGCGTTAATTTTGGGCGCGATGAATTCTGCGAGTTTGACTAAACGTTCAACTTTTGCGGCAACCGTTCCTAATTTTTCTTGAAAAACGATGGTTGCCAAACGTGGCGCGAAATCCGCAAGTGAATAACGACGGTCTTTTTTCCAGAAAAATTCCGCGTCTGCTAAACGTGGCGTAACCACTCGTTCATTTCCGTTTTTGATGGATTCAGGATTCGTGCTTTCAATGTTGCTAAACGTGATGAAATACGGGCGCAACGAACCATCTTCATTTTTAACGGGAAAGTATTTTTGATTTTCTTGCATCGTCGTAATCAAAACTTCCGCAGGCAACGCCAAAAACCGTTCATCAAAATGCCCCGTAATCGGGACGGGAAATTCATTTAACGCCGCAATTTCTTCAAGCAAATCGTCTTCAATATGCGCGATACCATTTACAGTTGAAGCGGCTTTTTCTGCATCAGCGCGAATCTGATTTTTTCGCGTATCAAAATCCGCAATGACTTTGCCTTGTGAAAACAAAATGTCGGCGTAATTTTCAGGTTTCGTAATCGTCAAATTTTGTGGCGCGTGGAAACTATGACCGCGTGTTTGATTGCCTGTTTGTAAACCCAAAATTTCGGTTTCAATAATTTCTTCACCATAAAGCAACACCGCCCAATGCACGGGGCGGACAAATTCAGTCGTGAAACTGCCCCAGCGCATCCGTTTGGCAATCGGTAAATTTGCAATACTTTTGCGGATAATATCTGGAATGAGTTGTTGCGTGGTTTGACCTGAAATCGTTTGAGTACACGCCAGCCATTCGCCTTTGTCCGTTTTTAACCGTTCCAACTGCTTAAATTTCACGCCGCAACTTTGCGCGAAAGCTAACGCTGCTTTACTTGGCGTGCCGTCCGCTT
>JBAXMT010000517.1:0-1582 GCA_037134135.1 Methylococcaceae bacterium
GGGCAATTTTCCATATTTTGATTATTACACTTCAAGCGTTCATTTTTATGGTACTGACCATTGTTTATCTCAGTATGGCACATGAAGATCATTAAAATAATTCAAACATATTATTTTAATTAAGTTTACTTTTTATTTTTTTTACATTTTTTATAACAATACGTTGGAGGTATTATGGAACTCGCAAAATTGATTGCTGATGTGCAGGGTATGACTGCTATCGCAGTAGGTTTGGTTTTAGGTTTAGGCGCGTTAGGAACTGCTATTGGTTTCGGTTTGCTTGGTGGTAAATTTTTGGAAGGCGCGGCGCGTCAACCTGAAATGGTGCCTATGTTACAAGTAAAAATGTTCGTTGTTGCGGGTTTGTTAGACGCGGTAACAATGATTGGCGTTGGTTTGGCTTTGTTCTTCACTTTTGCAAATCCATTCTTATCGGCAGTAAAGGATGCAGCAGGTTAAATGCTGTTTTTTTTTAATCGCAACAATAGGAACGCATCGTGAGTATCAATGCTACTCTGATTGGGCAAATGATTACCTTTGCACTTCTGGTATGGTTTACCATGAAGTACATTTGGCCACCGTTATTTGACTCTTTAGAAGAAAGAAAAAAGAAGATTGCTGACGGTTTAGCGGCTGCAGAAAAAGGGCAAGAACAAATTGTATTGGCTGAAAAAAAGGCTATTATTGTTCTGAAAGAAGCTAAAGATCGTTCGGCTGAGATTGTATCGCTTGCTCAAAAGCGTGCTAATGAGATTGTGGAAGAATCAAAAGAAAACGCGAAACATGAAGGTGCGCGTCTAATTTTGTCTGCAAAAGCACAAATTGATCAAGAAATTCAGCAAGCAAAAGACGGATTACGTCAAGAAGTAACATCATTAGCTTTGGCAGCTGCGCAACAAATTTTAGGTGCAGAAATCGATAAAGCTAAACACCAAGATATTCTTAATAAAGTTTCCAACCAATTAGGCTAAACGTCATGAACGAAATAGCGACATTGGCAAGACCTTACGCTGTTGCCGTATTTAAGCGTGCAAAAGAAACAAATTCATCTAAGAAATGGTCAAAGAATTTATCTTTTTTGGCGGCAGTATTGAATGATAATGCAATATTTGGGATGATTGATGATCCTAAAGTGGGAAGAGCTAGGTTGCTTACATTATTACTAGATATCTGTGCTGATCAGCTTGATCAAGAAGGTAGCAATTTATTAAAGCTACTTATTGAAAATAATAGGTTGAACCTAATTCCCTTTATTGTGGAGTTATTTGAAACGTATAAAGCAGAAGATGAAGGCTTTATCGATATTGATGTGACGACAGCTTATGCTTTTACCAAAGAATCTAAACAGCATTTTAATGAAGTGCTTGAAAAAAAATTTGGCAAAAAAGTCAACATGAAAGTTGTTGTTGACTCGTCATTAATAGGTGGCGTTCTAGTTCGAGCAGGAGATCAAGTAATTGACGGTTCGATTAGAGGGCAACTTCAACAATTAGCACAAAGACTCTAAATTTAGAGCGAGAAAACCACATGCAATTAAATCCATCTGAAATCAGTGATCTGATTAAAAAGAAGATCGAAAACT
>JBAXMT010000518.1:0-1582 GCA_037134135.1 Methylococcaceae bacterium
ATTAACATTTGATCGAAAAACTGTGGCGACACTTTTAGACGAATCTGCGCTTGGTTTAGCGGGTGATAATACCGCGATTGGTGATGCGATTGGTTTGGCAGTGAAACGCTTGCGAAATGAATCTGCAAATAGTCGTGTATTGATTTTACTGACGGATGGAGCAAATACGGCGGGCGAAATTTCACCGTTAAAAGCCGCCGAACTTGCCGCCGCTAATCATTTGAAAATTTACACAATTGGCATTGGCGCAGATGAAATGTTGGTGGGTGGATTTTTTGGTTATCGAAAAGTGAATCCATCAGCAGATTTAGACGAAAAAATGTTAATCAAGATTGCAGAAAGTACAGGTGGTTATTATTACCGTGCGAAAAATTTGGATGATTTGAATAACATTTATATGCGCCTTGATGAACTTGAACCCGTTGAAAAAGATAAACAGTATTTCCGCCCCAAACGTGAAGTGTATTTTGTGCCGTTAGCCATTGCGTTGGCGTTAGCGGGTTTATTAAATTGGAAACGAAAACTTAGTTGAATGGCATTATTCATGCTCGATAGATTTAGCGACATTAACACGCCAAATGTATGGCATAGACCGTCACTAAATCCTCATTAACTAAAGGACACAATATGACTACTTCAAAAAAAATCGTGGCACCTGATGCAATCACTAACGTCGAAATGATGTTGAATTTAAATGGCAATGACAAACCTATCACTAAAGCGTTTTCGTTTTTGAAACACACCGATGATGCTGCGCCGTATGTACCAAATCCAGCAACGTATAACAGCGTTGTTTCAATGAACATTGCTGACCAAAATGGCAATGACCACGTTTTTTCGACATATTTTGTGAAAACTGCTGTAAAAAATGAAATGAATCCTTTTTCAGGTGAAATTACACTTCCTTTGAGCGAATGGAATGCGTATATTTTTCTCGATGGTCGAAATATCGATACTAATCAAGCCAGTGATTCTCTATTTTTTTCACCACCGCCTGAAGGACAGCTTGGTAACAACACAAACATTTTGCCCGAAGGCGAACTCACTGCAAATCCATTCAAACTCTCTTTTGATACTGACGGAAAATTAGTGAAAGTTGATGACGTGAATGCTCCGTCTTTTTTCGGATTTAAAGAAGATAGCGCAGAACAACTCGCAGAATATGCCGTCACGCATGAACCGATTCCAGCCAGTTATGAACTCCTCACAACAACGCGCGTCTTTTTCCATAACACCCGATTGTCTGAAATCAATCCTTCTTTAAAGTATTTTCCTGAAATTGATTTAGATTCATTAGATATGAGCTTTGCCGTTGATTTTGCGAACTCAACGCAGTTTGCAACACCATTTACTGTTAATTCTTTACAACAAACGTGGCAATTAAGAGGTACGGATGAAAATGACACGATTTCGGGTTCAATGGGCGATGATTCGATGATTGGCAGTTGGGGGATAGATAAAATGACGGGGGGATTAGGTGCGGATACGTTCATATTTTACAACGCCGAAGAAACGGGATTGACGGCGAAAACCCGTGACATCATTACCGATTTCAAACACAGCGACGGTGATAAAATTGACT
>JBAXMT010000519.1:0-1575 GCA_037134135.1 Methylococcaceae bacterium
TTGCCGCGCCAATCGCTGAGGTAATGTGGTCATAACCTGGTGCAATATCGGTCGTAAGAGGCCCTAACGTATAAAAAGGAGCTTCGCCACATTCTTCCAATTGTTTTTCCATGTTGACTTTAATCATGTGCAACGGAACGTGTCCAGGGCCTTCAATCATGGTTTGGACATCATGTTTCCACGCGATTTTGGTGAGTTCGCCGAGCGTTTCAAGTTCGCCAAATTGCGCCGCGTCATTCGCGTCATAAATCGAACCTGGACGCAGCCCGTCACCTAATGAAAACGCCACGTCATAGGCTTTCATGATTTCGCAGATTTCTTCAAAATGCGTGTAAAGGAAACTTTCAGTGTGATGCGCGAGACACCATTTCGCCATAATCGAACCGCCGCGTGACACGATGCCCGTCATACGTTTTGCGGTCAACGGAACGTGATGCAAACGCACCCCCGCATGAATCGTAAAATAATCCACGCCTTGTTCGGCTTGTTCAATCAATGTGTCGCGGAAAATTTCCCACGTTAAATCTTCGGCTTTGCCGTTCACTTTTTCGAGAGCTTGATAAATCGGCACCGTTCCAATCGGTACGGGCGAATTACGCAAAATCCATTCGCGGGTTTCGTGGATATTTTTGCCCGTCGATAAATCCATAATCGTGTCGCCGCCCCAACGAATGCCCCAGAGCATTTTTTCAACTTCTTCTTCAATCGACGACGTGACCGCAGAATTCCCCAAATTGCCGTTGATTTTCACCAAAAAATTACGCCCAATAATCATCGGTTCAAGTTCAGGATGATTGATGTTGCACGGAATAATTGCCCGACCACGCGCCACTTCGTCACGGACAAATTCAGGCGTAATCACGTCAGGAATCGATGCGCCAAACGAATCGCCAGGATGTTGGTCTTTCCACAATTCGCGCATTTCTTCCATTTTTTGGTTTTCGCGGATGGCGATAAATTCCATTTCAGGCGTGATGATGCCTAGTCTCGCGTAGTGCATTTGGGAAACATTTTTGCCTGCTTTGGCGCGACGTGGTTTGCGAACTAACTCAAAACGCAATTCGTCTAAACTTTTGTCGGCAAGACGCTCTTTGCCATATTCTGAACTCGGTTCAGGCAATTCTTCGGTGTCGTCACGTTCTTCAATCCACTTTGCGCGTAAGGCTGTTAAGCCTTTTTTCAAATCGACTTCCACATTCGGGTCGGTATAAACGCCTGATGTGTCATAAATATAAAGTGGTGCGTTTTTTTCGACAGTGCCGAAATGAACGGGCGTATCCGAAAGCGTGATTTTACGCATTGGCACTTGAATGTCAGGGCGTGAACCTTGAACGTAGATTTTTTCTGACGCGGGATATGAATCGATTTTGATACTGCTTGCAGTCATGTTTGCTCTCTTAAAAAAATTATAGAAAGCGCAGGGAAGATTTTTGAAGGCTTTCCTACGCTGGTATTAACCAGATCAGGTGATAAGGGTTTTTCTCAGCTTTGTAATTTTACAAAGCACCCCTAGCCGTTACGGATGGTGATTAAAGTAATAGATACCGTGGTTAATTGCAAACCGATAAAAAACGC
>JBAXMT010000520.1:0-1575 GCA_037134135.1 Methylococcaceae bacterium
CTAGCGCAACAACTTGAGAATTAAACAATGACATTTTTTCGCCCGATTGTTTTAGTTTTACCATTCATTATTTTTTGCAATGCTTGCAGCGTTGAAGCGGCAACTTTGAAAATACCAGCCAAAATTGAACGTGTAGATTATGAAGGCTTCACTTTATGGCTCGATTGCAATCAACGTGGCGCGGTGAAATTTCAATACAATGCACAACGCGATACAGGCAGTTTTCCTCGACTTGAAAAATTTTTTGTTGATAAAAATATACCCAAAGATTGTCAACAAACTAGCGCGAAATCCTACGGACGAAATTATGATCGTGGACATTTAGTGCCAGCGAATCATTTGGATTATTCAAAACAAGCGATTTCAGACAGTAATTCGATGGCAAACATTTTGCCACAAGCGGCAACAATGAATCGTGGCGCGTGGCTATTAACGGAAGAAATTATTGAATGCTACCGCGATATTGATGAATTACTTGTGATCGGCGGTGTCATTTGGGGCAACAATTCAAAAGACGATTATTTCGTCAAATCGCACGGCATCAAAACACCAGATGCGTATTGGAAAGTCGTGATTCGCGGCGACATAAACAATGAAAAAGTCATTGCGTGGATTGTACCAAATAGTTCTACGGCACAACGCTCAAAACTCGACAGTTATTTGGTTTCGGTCGCTGAAATCGAACGACAAACGGGTGAAAAAATCCCCGTAAATTCAGAATTAAAAAACGATGTGTTAAAAACATCATGGCTTTTACCAAAAGGCTGCAATAAAGGTTAAAAAAATAACTCGCCGTAAAACCCATTAAAAACGGTAAAATTTCGCATTATTTCAACAAAGAGAAACTCAATAATATGCACAACAAAACCATTTCAGAACTCGCGCAAAGTCTACGCGCCAAAGAATTTTCAAGCGTTGAACTCACGCAACATTTTTTAAATCGTGTTAAACAACACGCCGATTTAAATGCGTTTATTACCGTCACGGAAGATTTGGCGTTGCAAGCCGCACAACTTGCTGACGTTAAAATTTCAAAAGGTGAAGGCGAATTGCTCACAGGCATTCCGATGGCGCACAAAGATATTTTCTGCACCAAAGATGTGAAAACAACGTGCGGTTCAAAAATGCTGGATAACTTTATCGCGCCATACAACGCCACAATTGTTGAAAAATTAAACGCGGTTGGCGCGGTGAATTTAGGCAAATTGAACATGGACGAATTCGCGATGGGTTCGTCGAATGAAACCAGTTTTTATGGCGCGGTCAAAAATCCGTGGAATAAAAATGCGGTTTCAGGTGGTTCGTCAGGCGGTTCAGCGGCGGCGGTTGCAGCTCAATTGGCAGTTTGTACAACTGGCTCCGATACGGGCGGTTCAATTCGTCAACCCGCCGCATTTTGTGGCGTGTCAGGAATTAAGCCGACTTACGGACGGGTTTCACGTTTTGGCATGATTGCGTATGCTTCAAGTTTAGACCAAGGCGGCTCGATGGCGCGAAGTGCCGAAGATTGCGCGATTTTATTGCAAGCGATGGCGGGTTTTGATGCCAAAGATTCCACCAGCGTTGATGTTTCAG
>JBAXMT010000521.1:0-1573 GCA_037134135.1 Methylococcaceae bacterium
CTGTCGTGTACGTAAATATGACTGGAGGACAGGACGATCTGGTTTTTGATGGCGATTCAATCGTTGTGGATCAATATGGCAAGACTTTGTATAGAGCGCCAAGATTTGATGACCATCTAGCGTTAGTGGATATGAGATTGGTGGCGAGAAGCTCTTCGCCAGATGTGGTTCTGGACGATGTTTTTACCCAACCGTTTGAGCCTCGAGCCTCGTATCAAGAGACCCGCCTAGATGATCTCGCAGAGGTATGGCAGGCACTCGTCGTCGGTTTGCGCGATTACGTTAAGAAAAATAATTTCTCCTCGGTTGCCATCGCTCTCTCTGGAGGTATTGACTCTGCTTTAGTTTCTGCTCTTGCAGTCGATGCAGTCGGTCCTGCCAACGTGTATTGCTACGGGTTGCCCAGCAAATATTCTTCGGAACATTCCATTGGTGATGCGTGGGCTTTTGCCGACAACACCAAAGTGAACTTTCAGGTCATCAGCATTGAATCAATGGTCGAGACCTTCGTCCTCCAATTGGGACTTAAAGGGATCGCGGAAGAAAACGTGCAAGCACGTGTACGTGGAACGACCATGATGGGCATATCGAATCAAGATGGGCATTTGGTTTTGGCCACCGGCAATAAGAGTGAACTTGCGGTCGGCTACTCCACTCTTTACGGAGATGCTGTCGGTGGTTACGCCCCCATTAAAGATCTCTACAAAGTAGATGTGTGGGCACTCGCGCGGTGGCGAAATGCGCTGGCAATTTCGCTCGGCGAAGTGGCACCAATCCCGGTTAATTCCATTGAAAAGGAGCCGAGCGCCGAGTTGCGTCCTGGCCAAAAAGATTCTGATTCGCTACCTGAATATCCAATTTTGGATGAAATTCTGCTCCGTTACATCGATGACGATGAGGGGGCCGCCTCAATTATTGCATCGGGTATAGATGCAGCACTGGTTCGACGTGTCATTGCCATGGTGGACCGGGCCGAGTACAAACGTCGCCAATATCCACCAGGTACCAAAGTTTCAAGGCGAGCATTTGGCAAAGATCGCCGCCTGCCGATGACATCGCATTGGGACGAAAGAAGTTAATAGTTGTCGCCTTGGCACATGCAAATTGTTTGCAGGTAGTCCGTTTTTGCACAGGCTAATATGTGCTCGTGCTAGAAATCAAAGATTGGCTTTTCACGCGACGCCGTGTGATTGATTTCGGTCGTGCCTGCACTAGTGCCTGCTGAATTTTAAACACGCACAAGCGTGTCGCGACGTGCGGTAGACAACAAACCGCAAAAAAGCGAAATAGCAATTTATTTAGAATCTTTTGATTAATCCTAAGAATTTCAACTATCAATATATCTAGCGAGGAATGGCGGATAAATAATGAAGGTTTACAACAACATCACAGAAGTAGTTGGAAATACTCCTTTGGTTCGAATCAATCGAATCACCGATGGCGCGGCTGGCAATGTATTCGCAAAACTTGAGTTCTATAACCCATCTGCAAGCGTAAAAGATCGAATCGGTATTGCCATGGTTGACGCGGCAGAACTTTCTGGCGAACTTAAAGCTGGGGGAACTATCGTGGA
>JBAXMT010000522.1:0-1572 GCA_037134135.1 Methylococcaceae bacterium
CGATTTGCTGTTGAATGTGCGGCAATTCGTCGCGCAACGTATTTAACGCAATCAGTTCGTATTTTTTTAAAACTTTGTCCGCCATTTTCAACACGCCAGCGTGCGTCAAGGTCGCGGAAAATAACAACGTTTGGCGATTTTCATTACAATTTTTTGCAATCGTCAAAACGTCTTCGCTAAAACCCATGTCCAGCATTCGATCCGCTTCGTCGAGAATCAAGGTTTCTAAATTCTCAAATGGCGCGGTGTCGAGCGTCAGCAATTCCAAAATACGACCAGGTGTGGCAATAATTACGGCGGTATTTTTGCGGAACATATTTTGCTGTTTTTTGAAATCTTCGCCGCCCGTGATTAACCCGACATTTAACGCCGTGCCGTCGAGTAATTGTTGGCATTGCAGAAAAATTTGTTGCGCCAATTCACGGGTCGGCACCAATACCAACGAGCGAGTGCCGGCGTAATAATTGGGATTGATGAGCAAGTTATGCAGCGTTGGCAACAAAAAAGCCAAGGTTTTACCGCTGCCCGTTTTCGCGCTGACGAGCAAATTTTGGCGGGTCAAACTCGCGGGAATCGTGCGTTGTTGAACGGGCGTGGGTTTTTCAAACCCATTTTTGGTTAACGCTTCTTGTAATGCAGAATGCAGATTGAAACTCGAAAAATCCGATAATTCGGCGACGGTGGCGGGTGTTGAAGTGGTTTCTGTCATGGTGTGATTAGGTGTAGGTAAATTTGGAATAATGCGGATATTGTAGGCGGTATTGCCCACGAATTTTAATAATTGAATAAACTTAATTTGCGTGTGCGGTTTTCATCAATTCAATAATTTCTTCTAAACGCCCAATTTCTCGTTTTTGAAAATCAATAATTTCATCTTTGTGACCAACCGTCATTTGAAGTTTTTGGATTTCAAAACCGATTTCGGCGGATGAACCAATGACGTTACACCAGTTGTTTCCGTTATCACTAATCAAATAAACGTTTCTATCGTTAGCCATCAATTCAAATAAGTGAATATCAAACACTTTTGCAATTTGTTCTAATTTTGGAATATGAGAATTTGTTTCGCCGCGTTCGATTTTGGAATAACCATTCACCGACATATTAAGTTTCTCCGCCATTTCTTCTTGTGACAAATTTTTGGATTCGCGCATTGAACGTATTTTTTCATGTATTTTCATAAATCACTACTAATTGGGTGTGTGTAACCACTGTTTGTTGATTGTAGCAGTTTAGACAAAAACTTAGAATTCAAGCTCAATTTTAAATTAGGTAAAGTTTATGAAATACGTTCTTTTAGTTTTAGCTGGCTTGCTTTTAAGTGGTTGCACAGTTGGTAGATATGTAACAAATGTTTCATCAAGCGGTCCAGGTAAAATATCAGTGGAAAAATGTACAACAAAAGCGTACGGAAATTTTTATTGGAATGAAGAGTGTGGTCAGACAACGTTAACACTTCCAACACCAACGGTTACGAGATAAAAATATGACTAAATTGATTAGTTATTCTTTTTTAGCTTTAATGCGAATTAAGAGCTAAAAACGCGAACAAAGTTCCAAAAATAAAATGCG
>JBAXMT010000523.1:0-1569 GCA_037134135.1 Methylococcaceae bacterium
ACTTGTAATTAACGAACTTGCATTGGTTTGCAGAAATTATTGATCTAACTTATGGGGGGGTAATGATTCATTATTGGCGAGCGATAATGGGAATTGTTGGGCGGGAATTGAGTCGTTTTGTCACGCAACGCGAACGCTTTATTTCGGCGTTGGTACGCCCATTGGTTTGGTTATTTGTGTTTGCAGCGGGATTTCGTGCCGCTTTAGGATTAGCAATTACACCACCGTATGAAACTTATATTCTGTACGAAGTATATATAACACCAGGTTTAATTGGCATGATTCAGCTTTTTAACGGAATGCAAAGTTCGTTGTCGATGGTGTATGACCGCGAAATGGGCAGCATGCGGATTCTGTTGGTAAGTCCGTTGCCGCGTTGGTTTTTACTGTTGAGCAAATTACTAGCTGGAACAGGCGTTTCGATTTTGCAAGCGTATATTTTTCTGGCAATTGCGTGGGGGTATGATATTCGTGCGCCGTTGGAAGGTTATTTATGGGTTATTTTTCCCCTTATTTTGTCGGGCTTGATGCTTGGCGCATTAGGTTTATTGCTGTCGTCCTTTATCAAGCAACTCGAAAATTTTGCAGGTGTGATGAATTTCGTCATCTTTCCGTTGTTTTTTATGTCAACGGCGTTATACCCATTGTGGAAAATGAGAGAGTCGAGTGAATTTTTATATCTTTTAGCGGAATATAATCCATTTTCACAAGCGGTCGAACTAATACGTTTCGCGTTATATGGGCAATTTAATTCGTTTGCATTAGCTTATACGGCGGGTGCATTTGTGATATTTATGGCGGCGGCGATTGTTGGCTATAATCCATCAAAAGGAATGATGACGCGCAAGGGTTAATGCAGGTAAAATGCGACACGCTCAAATGGGCGGCTTGAAAAAATAATAACAATCAAAAATAAAAAGTGAGGATTCGATGAGTGAAGAACATTTAAATGAAGCAGTTGAAACGCCTGCACCCGAAGCTGCAAAAATTGAAACTGTTGCAGCAGAACCCAAAGCAAATCCAATGGCAGATGCAATGGCTTCTGTGACGGACATGAAAGAAAATAATCCAAAAATGTTTTATGGGATTGTGACGGGTGTTGCAGGGATTGTTTTGATGTTGGCAATGTTGAGTGGTAACGAAAAAGTATTACCAAGCTCTGCGCCAAAAAGTTTAGCGGCGGGACAGAAATATACATTACAAAGTCCGAATGCGTCGGCAGAAGATGGCGAGCAAACGATTATTCGATTGGTTGCAACACCAGGTGCTATTGCAGCATTTGATGACGATGAAAATAAAACAGAAGAATGTCGTAAATTCCCTGAAGGTACGCATGTTACTGTTTTGGATAAGCAAGATGCTTTTGGTAAAAAAGATGTTTTTGCAAAAGTTCAAATTGATGAAGATGTTTGTAATGGGACAATTGGTTGGGTTTTAGCTGTTAATCTATAAAATTTAATGAAAAAGGTTGACGAATTAACGATTTTTTTTTAATATATCCAAATCGTTTCAAGCATTGAAACGCGGGAATAGCTCAGTGGTAGAGCACAACCTTGCCAAGGTTGGGGT
>JBAXMT010000524.1:0-1555 GCA_037134135.1 Methylococcaceae bacterium
ACCAGCGAAGCCTACAAAGCGGGTTATCGCACCATTGCCGATATTTGCAAAACGCGCATCAGCAAAGTCGTGAAAAAAATTCAAACCGAGCGCGACAGTCAAAAACAAAGTGATTTAATTCCCGCCGAATCCAAACAAGTTTTAGGTTTCAAAAGTTTCAAACTTGCGCCGAGTAATTTTAAACAATGGCGCAGTGACGTAGACGAAGCGGGAATTTTAGCGCAATTAGAATTGTTCAAAGACAGTGAACAACCACACAGCGAAAACGATGCCATGCTGGTTGAGTTGTTGTTAAAAGCAGGTTTGCCTTTAACGACAAAAGTTGAAACTTACACCGTTGCTGGTCAAGCCATTTACAGCGTTAAAGGCGGGTTAGTGCTTTTCTTTTTTGACGATTACAACGCCAACGTAAAAGATTTTATTTTCACGTTAAAACCTAAGCGTGTGGTGTGTTTGAATCGGGTGTTTAAAAATGATGATCCAGCGTTGACCAATTTTCAGTTAGGCTTAAAAGATGTGGGTTGTGAGTTGCAGATTATTTAATGAAAATAGAATTTGATTCAAAAAAAGCGGCTATCAATCTTGCAAAACACGGTGTGAGTTTTGAAGAAGCGCAGAGTTGCTTGCTGGATACGGAAGCCTTAGTTTTTGAAGATAATGATTGCGTAGGTGAAAATCGCTGGGTGTTGCTTGGAATGAGCAACAAGGCGAGATTACTTATTGTTATTTACACGGTTCGCGCAGAATCGGTTAGGCTGATTTCAGCACGAAAACCCACTAAAAAAGAGGTAAAAAATTATGCGTAAAGAATACGATTTTAGTCAGGCAAAAAGAGCAAACCAAGTTCCACATTTAGTTGCTTTGCAATCGCAAGAAAATGAAATAAAACTCGACGAGGACGTTTTAGCGCAATTTCGCGCCACAGGGCAAGGTTGGCAAACGCGCATCAATGATGCACTTAAAGAATGGCTGGCGGAACATTCCAATCAGATTAAACATGAGCAATTAGCCATTTAACGGTTTTTATGAAATTAGAATTTGATGGACACCAAGATTATCAATTAGAAGCTATCAAAGCGGTGATTGATATTTTTGACGGGCAACCTTTAGCCAAAGGAAATTTTGAAATTCCTTTAGACAGCGGCGTTTCGTCGTTGGTTTTTTCTGACAATGGCATTGCGAATAATTTGGAAATTTCGCCCGAAGGCATTTCAGAAAACATTCGGACAGTCCAAAAAAATAGCGGGTTGACACTTTCAAAAGAGTGGGAGGAAGGTGACGAAACTCCGTTAAATTTCACGATTGAAATGGAAACAGGCACGGGCAAAACGTATGTTTATCTACGCACCATTTTTGAACTCAATAAACAATATGGCTTTTTAAAATTTGTGATTGTTGTGCCGAGCGTTGCGATTCGTGAAGGGGTTATTAAAAATTTAGAAATTACAGCGACGCATTTTCAAGAGCTTTACAACAACACGCCCGTGAATGCGGTGATGTATGACAGTAAAAACCATTCCAATTTACGCAATTTCGCCACGTCTAATGCGATTCA
>JBAXMT010000525.1:0-1554 GCA_037134135.1 Methylococcaceae bacterium
ACAAGCAATTTCAAACAGCGGCACAATCGTTTGCAAGCGTGACACAAAAGTTTGATTTCGCGGCACTAAATTACGAACAAGCTAATTCTAAAATTGCACAGTTAAAACCAGTGAAATCTAAACGTTAAAATTTAAAAGGCGAGTCGAAATTTTTTTACGCTCGCCTTTTTTAGGTTCAAAAATGCAACAACGAATGCACGTTATAATCCGCTAATTTTCCACGTCCGTTTAAAAAATCTAATTCCACCACAAACGCCAATGCTTTAACCGTAGCACCCAGCTTTTCGACCAATTCACAACTCGCTTTTGCCGTACCGCCTGTCGCTAATAAATCATCAATCAATAACACGTTATCGCCCGCTTCAAACGCATCAATGTGCGCCTCCAACGTTGCTGAACCGTATTCTAAATCGTATGAAACACTTTGCACGTCATACGGTAATTTTCCTGGTTTTCGTAACGGTACAAACGGCAAACCCATTTCCCACGCTACTAAACTGCCAAAAATAAAACCACGCGCTTCCATGCCAGCAATCACGTTAATGTCGCTGCCTAAAAACGGCTGAATCAGTTGATGCACGGCGAGTTTCAACGCAGCGGGATCTTTCACCAACGGCGTAATATCTTTAAAAATAATACCTGCTTTTGGAAAATCGGGAATATCACGGATTTTTGCTTTTAATCGGTTCATTTTGTTTTGAAATTAGGTTAAACGGACACGCGGATCGACCAGCGTGTAAGAAATATCGGTGAGTAACAGCCCCAAAATATACAACACTGAACCCAAAAAAACCATCGCGCGAACAATCGCAAAATCTTGGCTGTTAATCGCGTCAATCGTGTAACTGCCCAATCCTGGAATGCTAAAAAACGATTCCATAATCAAACTGCCCATAAACAACAGCGGCAAAATGACCACCACGCCGGTCAAAATCGGAATCATCGCATTGGGCAAAACGTGACGAAATAGCGTTTGTGTTTCGGTTAAACCTTTGGCGCGAGCGGTGCGAACATAATCTTTTTCGGCCTCTTCTAAAAATAAAGTTTGATACCAACGCACGCCTGAACCAATGCCCGTAAAAACACCAATCAACACGGGTAAAATCAGAAACTTAATCATTGCAAAGCCGTCGTCATAACCTGAAATCGGCACGAGTTTTAACACTTTCGCGACTAAAAATTGCCCGCTGATAATGTAAAACAATGATGAAATTGACATCAACATCACACACAAAACAATGCCGATTTGTTCAAAATTACGGCGGCGAAATAGCACCATCAACAATGCCGTGCAGACATTGACCACCAAACCAATCAACAACGTCGGCAACGCTAACGCCAAACTTGGAATGGCACGTTCTTGAATATCCGCACCGATATTGCGCCCGCTGTCAGAAATACCAAATCGAAATAACATCAAACCAACCGATTTAGAATAAAAAATCGTTTGTGTGAATTTGTCGCTGGCGGGCGCGTCCGCATTCCACAACAAAGGTTTGTCGTAACCGTGTTGCTGTTTCCAATTTTGAATCGCTTGCTCGGTGACGTGTTTTT
>JBAXMT010000526.1:0-1554 GCA_037134135.1 Methylococcaceae bacterium
AAAAACACGTCACCGAGCAAGCGATTCAAAATTGGAAACAGCAACACGGTTACGATAAACCCTTGTTGTGGAATGCTGACGCGCCCGCCAGCGACAAATTCACGCAAACGATTTTTTATTCAAAATCGGTTGGTTTGATGTTGTTTCGATTTGGCATTTCTGACAGCGGGCGCAATATCGGCGCGGATATTCAAGAGCGTGCCATTCCAAGTTTGGCGTTAGCGTTGCCAACGTTGTTGATTGGCTTAATCGTCAATGTTTGCGCGGCGTTGTTGATGGTACTATTTCGCCGCCGTACTTTTGAACAAATCGGTATTATTGTGTGTGTGATGTTAATGTCGATTTCGTCGTTATTTTACATTATCAGTGGGCAATTTTTGGTGGCGAAAGTATTAAAACTCGTGCCAATTTCAGGTTATGACGACGGCTTTGCAATGATTAAGTTTCTGATTTTGCCCGTGTTGATTGGTGTTTTTACGGGCATTGGTTCAGGCGTGCGTTGGTATCAAACTTTATTTTTAGAAGAGGCCGAAAAAGATTATGTTCGCACCGCTCGCGCCAAAGGTTTAACCGAAACACAAACGCTATTTCGTCACGTTTTGCCCAATGCGATGATTCCGATTTTGACCGGCGTGGTGGTCATTTTGCCGCTGTTGTTTATGGGCAGTTTGATTATGGAATCGTTTTTTAGCATTCCAGGATTGGGCAGTTACACGATTGACGCGATTAACAGCCAAGATTTTGCGATTGTTCGCGCGATGGTTTTTTTGGGTTCAGTGTTGTATATTTTGGGGCTGTTACTCACCGATATTTCTTACACGCTGGTCGATCCGCGTGTCCGTTTAACCTAATTTCAAAACAAAATGAACCGATTAAAAGCAAAAATCCGTGATATTCCCGATTTTCCAAAAGCAGGTATTATTTTTAAAGATATTACGCCGTTGGTGAAAGATCCCGCTGCGTTGAAACTCGCCGTGCATCAACTGATTCAGCCGTTTTTAGGCAGTGACATTAACGTGATTGCTGGCATGGAAGCGCGTGGTTTTATTTTTGGCAGTTTGGTGGCGTGGGAAATGGGTTTGCCGTTTGTGCCGTTACGAAAACCAGGCAAATTGCCGTATGACGTGCAAAGTGTTTCATACGATTTAGAATACGGTTCGGCAACTTTGGAAGCGCACATTGATGCGTTTGAATTGGGCGATAACGTGTTATTGATTGATGATTTATTGGCAACAGGTGGCACGGCAAAAGCGAGTTGTGAATTGGTCGAAAAACTCGGCGCAACCGTAAAGGCATTGGCATTTGTGGTGGAATTAGATTTTTTAAACGGACGTGAAAAATTAGCGGATTATAACGTGCATTCGTTATTGCATTTTTGAACCTAAAAAAGGCGAGCGCGAATAAATTCACACTCGCCTTTTGAATTTTAACGTTTAGATTTCAATGGTTTTAACTGTGCAATTTTAGAATTAGCTTGCTCATAATTTTGTGCCGTGAGGTCAAACTTTTGTGTCACGCTTGCAAACGATTGTGCCGCTGTTTGAAATTGCTTGT
>JBAXMT010000527.1:0-1550 GCA_037134135.1 Methylococcaceae bacterium
CGCGCCACAAAGTAACGCGATTTGCTGATTTTTCTTTTTGTTCATTATTGCGTTGCTCCATAGCCGTAAATGTTTTGTTCTAAGAATGTATCTAATTTTTCGCCGATTCCTGTTAAACCTTTGAGTTCGACTTGGAAAAATACGCCTGTTTGACTTACGCCTTGAGCATCTGGAATTTCCCCGTTGTAATAGACGTTTAAGTTGTTGACGTAACGCCGTCCAACCACACGGAAACGCCAGCAACAATTTTCTTTTTCAATACCGAAAAAACTTTCTTGCGTTGAATTGTAAAGTAGCGAGTATTGCCAACGTCCAATTGCCGACCAATTATCATAAATGGGATAACTGAACGATACGTCACTTTGCGAAATCCCTGTTGAAATTGCCTGTGCAACATCAGGCACGGTATTTTTGCGATAACGATAACCCAAATTTAAAATCTCATTCGGCTGATTGGTTAAATGCAAAATAGCTTTGCCACGGCTAATATCAGACGTTTGTGGATTCCATTGCAAACCAGAATCAACCGAAACATGGTCGTTAATGCGCGTACTTAACTCACCAATGATATTTGAAAAACGGCTGGTTTCAATAGGTGAGTCATCAATTTTATTTCCTGTAGCGGGGTCAATAATTGGCATCGTGACAGTTCTATCTTGAAAATACAGGATATTTCCCAAACTGAATTTTGCCCGCTCTTTGCCTGTTTGCTCATCGATTAAACGTGAAGTCACCGCCGTTGTAATTTGATTTGCATCCTGCATTCGGTCGATACCGCTAAAACGGTTTTCGCGGAACAAGGTGTTGAACCACATATCATAAACAGCCGTATCAAAGACTTGAATATCGTTTTGATTCGTGCGGGGAATGTACAAATAAAACAACCGTGGTTCTATCGTATTTAAAAATCCTTTGCCGCCTAAATTCAAATTACGCTCAAACGTCATACCGCTGTCGGTTGAAAAAATGGGTAATGTGCGATCAATTTGTCTTGAATCACCTGTGGTTAATGGATCACTCAAAAAATAATTTGTGTATTGCACGGCAATTTTTGGCGTAACGTAAGCACTCGCCGATTGCATCGGTAAACTTACCGAAGGCTTGATATTGCTGCGTTGTCCGTTCAATAAACTGGTGTGTTGAAAATAAACAAATTCATTCTCCATCGCTACATTGACTGGCACGGGTAATTGGTCAAAACCGTGTTTCAAATTCACATTGATTTGCGGCAATTTCCGATACGGCAATTTTTCGCCCGTCAGATATTTATCAATCGATTGATAATTTTCAACCCGCGCCGTCGCGCTAATTTCGTCGCCGTAATAACCGACATCCGCCTGACTTTTCAAATAACTGAAATTCGGCATACTCAACGCGCTGCCCAATTCCGCGAAATAGTTTTTATCGGAAACGAAATTTAAATCCACGTTTGCCTGAATTTTATCGCTGAATTTCGTCGTGTTTTTCATCGACGCAAAATAACGCGGTTTATCGTTACGCAAATAATCGTTCGGCAAAATTTCAGCGTTGAGTTGTCCGTAAGAATTTTC
>JBAXMT010000528.1:0-1548 GCA_037134135.1 Methylococcaceae bacterium
ATTTTAATGTCTAACAACCCGTCTAACATTACCTTCCGCGTTGCTGGAGCGTATATTTGAAACGCTTTCCGCCACAGGAGCTGGTGCGGCGGATGTACCAGCAAATTTCTTCGCTAATAAATCATTGGTGACAACAAGACGTTCACCCATTGTTGTCATCATTTTTCCAGATAACCACGCGTTAAGCGTTGCAAATTGTTCAAGTTCTTGTGGTGTTTTTATAACAACTAACTTGGTATGTGCCGTTGTTATCGCTGAAACAGTGCGCGGTTTTTCAACGTACATTTCTACTTCACCGAAAAATTCATGTTTATTCACAACGGCAACTTCGGTTTCCTTTTCGTCCTTTGTTGTATAAAGTCTTATACTTCCTTCAAGAACAAGAAACATTCGTCTATCTTCGCCGCCTTCTTTGAAAATTAGAGTGTCGGCGGTAACGTCAATGATAGGCAAGCTGGTTTTTACTTTTAAAGCGGGTAGCATAATTATTCCTGTAATAAGGCGTTTGCAAGTGCTAAACGTTCGCCCATAATTCGTAAAACCTTCCCTGCAAATGACGGATACTGACCAATAAATTGATCTAATTGCATTCGGTTTTTAATGATGACTAAGCGTGCGGGGGTTAATGATTTTGCGGACATACAACGGGCTTTCTGTCCGTACATTTCTATTTCACCAAAAAAATCATTCGTCCCAATAACCGCGAGTTCGACATCTTTTCCGTTGCGTGTAACGTAAAGCTGAATAGTGCCATCAAGAATGATATACATACTTTTATTGACATCTCCCTCTTTAAAAATAACGGTATCGGGTTTGAATTTTTCAACTAATAGCATAACGAATAATCTCTAAAAAAATTTGGTGGCTAATTCTACTCGATTTTGTCATTTTTTCGCCTTCAAACTTTAACTTTTGACACAAAAATTTTGTACCGATTCAGCTCGCCACCCTATAATTTTACAAACCCTATTTTTGGAGAAGATTATCATGCACGAACTGTCTTTATTAGAAAATGTCCGCGTAATTTTAGAAGACCATGCACAAAAACAAAACTTTCAGCGTGTTGAAGAAATCACACTTGAAATTGGCACATTGTCTTGTGTCGAAACCGAGGCGTTAGCCTTTGCATTTGAAGCGGTGATGAAAGGTTCGCTTGCTGAAAACGCACAACTTCATTTCAAACACATCGACGCGCAAGGTCGTTGTTTAAGTTGTGGTGAATTGACGATCATGGAAATGTTATATGACGCGTGCGAACATTGTGGTCATCCGCACGTCGATGTCATAACAGGATTAGAAATGAAAATTACGGAATTGAAGGTGATTTAAAAATTCCTCGGTTTACGAATTTTGTATGAGAAAAACATCACCACGATAATTTATAAGTTAGATTGCGATAATTGTTAACGCATAAGCCCCTGTTGTTGGTAATGAACCGTTGTAATTATAACCAGCCGTTGCATAAATCGTATCGCCAGTTTGATAAGTGTAATTTCACTACCGTACACTTTTAACCCCTTGTTTTTAAAGAATTAGCTTAAATGCCGG
>JBAXMT010000529.1:0-1545 GCA_037134135.1 Methylococcaceae bacterium
AATTTTTCTGCCAACAAAGGCTGCAGGTCAAGTCATCAGCAGTGTGGGTAGGTAAAACAGAGCGTAGTAATCCTAAGTTATTGCTTGCGTAATACGTTTCGTGGAGCGAAAACCAAGTTTCATCAAAAATTCCTTGCTGGTTGAAACTCCGCCCTTTAGGGCGGAAAGGCAGCCACCCGCAACGAGTACGGCGAAGTTGCATTCAATGTGGCTGCCAATTTGGTTGGGGTGTGTGCAGCCCCAACCAAATTATCAAAGCATCCGACCGATAGGGAGGATTCCTTATGCACATTATGCACATTAAAAATTTTTAGTAAGGCGATATTCGATTTTTAGGATAAATCGATTACTGAAATGCAAATTATCTCGAGCGCGAACTTTTTCGATATGAAAACGATTGGTTAGCTGCCCGATAACGTTTTCGACTAATCGCCGTGTTTTCATCAGTGGCTCAAAATCTGAAAAATTAGCCACAGCATTGCAAAACGCGAAAGCAAACATGAGTGCGCTTTCGTAAAAGTGCGATTCACGCTTTAACCATAAAAAAAGCCCGTTTAAAAACGGGCTTTCTTTTTTGAAACGTTATGCTGATGACAAAACTACTGCGAAACGCCCGTAATCGTCACACTCACGTTTTCACCTTTTTTGGTTTGCAAACCAGCCGCTTTGCAATTCCATTCCTTCACGCCATCTGCCAACGGAATCTTTTTGCTCACGCCCGTTTTCAGGTTTTTACAAACCGCGCTGTATTTTTGAACGCCATTTACCGTGCCACTAAGTTGCCCCATGTTGTACAACGATTTGATTTCTGTTTCTGAAAGGGCGCGGTTGTAGATGCGAGTTTCATCAATTTGCCCTGCAAAACGAGATGACTCGGCATCTCCGTTGTACCATTGGTGGTAGGAAATATATTGTGGCGAATCTTGAAAATTAACAAACGTACTGGACACGCTTTCAATGAGTACATTGTCAAAATAAAAATTAGTTTTTGAAGGTGATGCAGTAATAGCAACTGTGTGCCAATTACCATCTGAAAGACTTACAACGGATTTACTTTGACCTTGAACCCAAAGATCTCCATTACTTGAATTTATCCATAATGCCAAAAAATGATTAAGATCTGAATTGTCACCTATTGACCAAATAGCACCAGTTGGATCGTAATTATTCGCAGCTTCCCATTTTACACGAGCGTGAAAACTCACCTCTGAGCCAGTATAATTGGGCAGAACAACCCAATCTTTTTTATCAAAATAACCACTATTACTGATATTTAAAAAACGTAATGCTTTGCCTTTAACGCCATCAACACATTGAGGATTACCGTTAATCGTGCCATCGTGACCATTGCCGCTATTATCTTTTGCGGTGCAATCATCAAACGAATAATTTGCCACTAAACCCGTGTTTAAATCAGCATGAGCAGGTGAAAAAACGAACACTGAACCTAAGAAAAGGCTTGACAGTGCAAGTTTAGATTTTATGCTTTTTGACTGACTGACTGACTGACTGACTGACTGAGCCAGTTTTTTGTTTAAAATTAAA
>JBAXMT010000530.1:0-1540 GCA_037134135.1 Methylococcaceae bacterium
GCATCAAAAATAATCCGAATGATTGGAGCGAGAACCCGCGTTATATTTTGGATTTGGTTAAAAGGATTGTGGCGGTTAGCGTGGGAAGTGTTGAAATTGTGAAGGCGTTGCCTGATTTGGAGGAAAAGAAATGATGAATTTTAATATCTACTGCGACGAATCTTGTCATCTTGAGAACGACCAACAAAAAGCAATGGTATTAGGCGCGTTATGGTGTTCTGTTGAGAAGCGTAGAGCGATTGCCGAAGACTTACGCAGCATCAAACAAAAACACGGTTTCACGGCTGATTTTGAAGTGAAATGGACGAAAGTTAGCCAGTCGAAACTCGCCTTTTATCAAGAATGGATTGATTATTTTTTTAATCAAAATGACTTACATTTTCGAGCCTTAGTTATTCCCGATAAAAGTCTGCTCAATCATCAACACTTTAACCATAATCACAACGACTGGTATTACAAAAGCTATTTCAATTTATTGAAGGTGATTTTTCAGCCACAAGCGCGATATAACGTTTATTTAGATATAAAAGATACTATTGGCGCAGAAAAAGTGCGGAAGTTACATGACGTGCTATGTAATAACGCTTACGATTTTTCGCGGCAAATTATCAATCGCTTGCAACAAGTTCACTCGCATGAGATTGAACAATTACAACTCGCTGATTTGTTGATTGGGGCGTTGGCTTATTTGCATCGTGATTTAACTTCAAATTCGGCAAAATTAGCTTTAATAAAGCAAATTCAGCAACATAGCGGCTATGATTTAACACGGAATACGTTGTTGAGAGAGGAAAAATTTAATTTGCTGATTTGGCAAGGAACACGAGTTGATGAGTAATTTGGAATGGTTGCCAGAGCTGGTTTTATTTAACGATTACGGTGGTAACTGGGAACGGTATTTGGCAGCGATTTATCAGCATTTTTGTGATGACTTTGTTGATAATAAACCGAGCTTTCAAGGTGTGCGATTAGGTTTAAAACGGCATCCCGTTATTGACGGCAAAGAAGCTACTTTTTGGCACATGATTTCAGAAGGTGAAAAAGAAGCAGACAGAATTCCCAATTTTCGTCGCTGTGAGCGTATCCGATGGGCGAAGCCTGTTATTGAAAGCGATGGCAAATATGTAAAGATTTGGCGCGAGCCTAGGAATAGCGAGAACCGCATTCATTTGTGGCTTGAATCAGCTTCATATTTAGTCGTACTGAATGAGCGCAATGGTTATATTTTGCCTTGGACTGCGTATGTAGTCGAAAGAGAACATGAAAAAGCAAAACTAAACAAACGTTGGGAAAAATATAAAAATTAAAGCTGGTCGCGCCTTGATTGGCTACAGGACGAAACCGTAACTCCTTCTACGCTTACACTTGCGCTGGTAGATGAGCTGGAATTGATGATAAGGATAAATCGATGCAAAATCAAACCTAACTTTTTTCGAGGGGGCGATAAGCAGGTTTTTTGAGTCACGAAAAAAATATGCAGTAACTTTTGATCTGTCAACAGTAATCAGGACACAAAAGTTAAGCCACTTTTCGAAAAGTT
>JBAXMT010000531.1:0-1539 GCA_037134135.1 Methylococcaceae bacterium
CGTCGCATTCAATATCCATCGTCACCCATTTATTGGGGCTGGCAAATTTATGATTTGCGTGTTGACGCATATTGTCGCCCGACGCGGTGACGGTTTGACCAAACAAAATTTGTCCGACATCGATGGTGATATTTTTGTGTTTATTTACTGCTTCTGCGATATATGCCGCGCCAGACGAAAATTTAAAATCGCCTTCCGTGCCGTAACTGTGAAATTGAATATGCGTTAAGTGCATCGGCAGCCCACCAATGCCTTGAATCGTATCAAGTGTGGTTTCGATATTTCCAGGCACGCCCAAATTACAACCGTGAACGTGCAACGGATGTGAAACACCAATTTCTTTCACCGCTGTTGCTAAAACTTGCAAAATTTGACGCGGTGTCACGCCGTAATGGCTATTTTGTTCGTCTAAATCGAGTTTGCGTTGATTGAATTTAAACGCATTGATTCCGCCAGGATTCACAACTTTCACGCCGATTGCTTTCGCAGATTGCATCGTCCACGCGACGTAATCGTTAATGGCTTTTTGATCTTTTTTCGCGGTGAGCATTCGCAACAAATAATCGTCGCTGCCCAACATGACGTAACCGCCTTTGTCCAAAATCGGAATATCGCCCATTTCCATGTGCGCTTGACGGGCGTTAATTGGCAACAAAGCAGGTTCAAAACCAGCGGTGTAGCCCATTTCGGCGTAACGATAACCCGTGACAAACGAACTCGGCATCGCGTGTCCACAACCTGAACGACAAACGTCGTTGCGAACAACAGGGTCTTGACGATGGTCTTCCGGCAATAACGTTCGGGCGATGTTTCCTTTGCCGCCACCGATGTGCGTGTGCATATCGATTGCGCCTGACATGACAACTTTGCCTTTCAAATCGTATTCTTTATCGACTAAAAATTCGCCTGTCGGTTTGTCGATAATTTTGCCGCCTTGAATGTAAATGTCTTGCTGTTTGCCATCGACACCGCTGGCTGGGTCGTACACTGTGCCGCCCGTTAATTTTATTAACATACTGATTCCTCGCGTAAAACCTGTTCAATTGCGTTTAAAACTTCCGCTGTGCTGGGCAACAAGGAATCACGCAATTTTTTCAATCGAATCGCCACCACGTTATCGAGCCGAAACGCATGACCCGCGTGGTCAATCGCTGGCGTTCCAACAGGAATAAACACGTCAGGTTCTTTTTCAAACGTCATTCCAGAACGCGCCACAACAATTGTCGGAACATTCGTTTTAGGCGGATTGGCTTCCGCGTTAAACGCATTGACCCAAATCAGCGCGTCGGCTTCACCGTTGTTTAAAAGAGTGTTTGTTTCAAATAAAAATGGGTCATATTCGGGATAACCTTTAGCAAAACTCACTCGTGCCGCATAACCCGTCGTCCAACCACAAACCTGATTTGCCGTTTGGTCGCCATCTTTGCCGCCGAGTGGAAAACCTGAACAGCGGGTAGTTTCATTTAAATTTTTAACCATTTCTGAAATCGTTTGCACGGTTAATTCTGCGTGCGAATAATTCAACGCGCCCGCCGCCCA
>JBAXMT010000532.1:0-1537 GCA_037134135.1 Methylococcaceae bacterium
CGTGATTTTGCCGACGTGTTAGCCGAAGCGCAGGCGTTAGGTTATGCCGAAGCTGACCCGACTTTTGACGTGGAAGGCATCGATGCGGGACATAAATTGACGATTTTAGCGTCGATTGCGTTTGGGATTCCGTTGCAATTCGACAAAGTTTATACCGAAGGCATTACGCAAATTACCCGCACCGATGTGGAATATGCCGAGCAGTTGGGTTATCGGATTAAAAGTTTGGGCGTGGCGCGTAAAACTGAAAAAGGGATTGAATTGCGCGTGCATCCAACGTTGATTCCTGAACGCCGTTTGATTGCGAATGTGAATGGCGTGATGAATGCGGTGTTGGTGAAAGGCGATGCCGTTGGCGCGACGTTGTATTACGGCGCAGGTGCAGGCGCAGAGCCAACAGGTTCAGCGGTGGTTGCCGATGTGATTGATGTGGTGCGTGCGTTGACCAGCGATCCAGAAAATCGTGTGCCGCATTTGGCGTTCCAAGCCAATGCGCTGGCGGATATTCCAGTTTTGAATTCGGGTGATTTCCAAACCGCGTATTACTTGCGTTTGCACGCTGAAGATAAATCGGGTGTTTTAGCGGATGTGACGCGGATTTTGGCGGATTGTGACATCAGTATCGAAGCAATTTTGCAAAAACCACCCGCAAAAAATGAAACGATTGTGCCGATTATTTTATTGACGCAAGTGACCGAAGAACACAAGCTCAATGCGGCGATTGCCAAGATTGAACAACTCGAAACGGTTAGCGGTAAGGTGAATCGGATTCGGTTGGAAACATTGGGATGAAAAACTACTTTGGAGATTAGCTATGCCTTTAATATCAATAATTGCCTATGTCTGTGCGAAATATATTTCAGCAAAGTGGTTAGGAATTTGGAAGTGTTTTTTCGGCTACTTCGCAGCATTTCTTTTGTCTTGGTTGGGTGGTGGGATGTTAGCTATGTTCCTATACGATAGTGCTTTAGAGGGAATTGCAGGGTACGATGCAAAAAATGAGTTTCTAAAAGTATTTGCTCAAGGTTTTTGGTGGGCTTTTATCGGGTTGCTATTCGGAATTTATAAAGGGAAAAAAGCTAGAAATAGTGAAATTTCCAAAGTCCAATAAATTGATTGATTCAAAATCGCTTGATTGTGCTGCGATTTTGAATCTTTTTTCTGAATCAACTAATCACTGAAAAGTTTCTGTTGTTTTGTAGTAGTTGAAAAATTAGCGAGAAGTTTTGAAAATGAACACATTAAGCGCGAATGAGTTAAACACAAAAGGCGTAAATGCCATTGAATCAGCACTTGCGAATCAATCCGAAATTTCTATTTCAGTTGAAGGCGTGCCAAAATTTGTGGTGATTAGCGCAGAACATTACAACTATTTGCGCGAATGCGAACTCACAGCGGCAATTGCGGAAACGAAAGCCGATATTGAAGCGGGACGTTTTGTAACGCACGATAATTTTTATTAGTGTTAGGTGAGGGGTTTTAAAAATGATTGCATTTAGACAAATTTATGATGATGCACCTGCGTTTGTTCAGGTTT
>JBAXMT010000533.1:0-1534 GCA_037134135.1 Methylococcaceae bacterium
AATGAACCCAAAACAATTATTTTCATTTGAAGATTTAGCCAGTGGCGATAAGGCAACGCGAGAAGTTAAAACGCTTTTTAATCGCGGTGGTCGCTCGGTAAGTGAAGCATCAATTGACGCAAAGATTAAAAAATCCAGTGGTATATCTTACTGTGAAATGCTTTTGACCTTTCTCGATAGTCAAACCGTTTCATTGAGAATTAAAGAAACAGGCGATATTTTTCAAGTGCTGTTGAACGGCAAAGTTATTCCAATCAGAAATCAGGATGACCATAAAAAAGCCATTGCTGAAATAATCGCCGCTGTAGCCACTAATAGTCAAAAGTTCCAACTTGCATTAACGAAAGTAAAGCCGCCTAAAACTTCATCGGTGAAAACGTCAACGCCAAACAAAATAATTCAACTAACCGCTCAACGTGACGAATTGAAAACAGAAATCGAAGCTGTGAATGCTGAGATTTTGGCAATTGCGGTGTGATTATGAGTGAAAAATTTAAGGTAAATGTAGCTGATATTGAAAGCGTTAGAATTACTTGCAAAGCCTGCAAAACGGCATTGATTTTACCGTTATCTGCGAATAATCCGCCCTATCTCTGTATGAATTGCGCCCAAGAATTTCCCGCAAAAACAATTAAAGATTTAATGCGTCAATTGGAATTTTTAGCCTTTCAGCTTAATGATTCAAAGGCGGATGTTTCATTTCTTTTGCATCTTGAAAGCGATTAGCCGCATAGGAAAACCCACCGCAACCCCCGCTCCAAAAACCCTATCATGGTTTAAAAATATCATCCACTTTCGGACTTTTTAAACCATGACGAAAAAAACCTACTGGAACGCCGACGCAACGCCTGTCGAAACCACCATTGACCGTGTTTTATACGATTTACGCCAACAAGATACGGGCGGATTATTGTTTGATGCAGTTACATTTGCCGATATTTACGCGGATGCCGATAGTGTCATGACGCTAGACGCGCTTATCGTACCGTTTGCTAAATTAACCACCCGAATGAATGCCATTATGGCGGTTATGGGGCGTGCTGGTACTGACATTAAGCCGATTGTCCCCGTTAGTACAGCCGATGACGAAAACGCCGCAATCATAGAAAACCCAAAAATCAGCAAGCCAATCATGGCAAACGGCGTGGCTAATGTCGTTGTCAGATTTGAACTCACGGACGGGCAAGTTGTTTCGATTTACTTTCACAATCCCGATATTGACCCCAAAAAAATAACCGCCACCGATGATTTAATTTCGTGGAAGTGGATGCTGAACCGCCTAGATATTACGATTGCTGTTGCACCTGAAAAGGGCATTGACTTAAACATTCGTCAAGTCGCTGTGCGTGTCATGAAATTAGCACAGAAAAACAGCGCGGCATTCTTGCGTAAAAATACAGATAAAGCCGAAAAGCTGGCGATTATGGAAGGCTTAACGACTGAAATTACCGCTTTGACAGGCGAGCTAAAAGACGCAAAAAGCCGTTTAGAAATCGCCAAACAAGAAAAGGATGATAGAGAGATTGCGGCGGTT
>JBAXMT010000534.1:0-1534 GCA_037134135.1 Methylococcaceae bacterium
ATTAACGTGTCATTGCCAATACTTCCAGTCAACGTGTCGTTTGTTGCCTTTCCTGTTAGCAACCGATTATTGCTATCAGAAAATCCTATCACACCCGTTAAATCTTTAACTGTGCTGCTGTCACCACCAAAACCTAAACGCGCATTTCCACCCCATGTCACCACTGAACCATCTGCTCGTAATGCTGAAAACGCATAATCGGTTGAAAAAATCTGGATGACATCAATATCGCCATTCAGTTTCGCAGCTAACGTTTTATCTGTCGTGCTGTCGCCACCCGTTGCCGCACTTCCCCACGTCACGACTGAACCATCTGCTCGCAAAGCCGCAAAACTGTTGTAGGTTGAGAAAATCTGTTGAACGTCATTTTTAGCGAGAATATCTTTGACTGCGCTACTGTTTCCGCCAGCCAACTGATTTCCCCACGTCACAACCGAACCATCATTTTTTAATGCGGCAAACGCCGTTCCAGTCGAATAAATTTGTTGAACATTTGCAAGAAGTTGAGCTTGAACATCAACGATTTTTCCAGCAACTACAATGCTAGTGCTACCACCCGCCGTTATATCGCCCCATGTTACGACTGAACCATCTTCTCGTATTGCCGCAAATGCCTGGGCGTTTGAATAAATGTGTTGAACTTTATGAGGGCTATCATTCAGTTGAGGCAAAACATCAACCGTTTTTCCTGCCAGTGTATTACCACCAAAATTAGCATTTCCCCACGTTACAACCGAGCCATCTGTTCGCAAAGCTGCAAACGCGGTGTTAGTCGAAAAAATCTCAGTAACATCTTTTGTGTTGTCTGTGCCATCGAGTGATTTTGCCAACGTAGCATCTGTCGTGTTACCACCAGAATTTACATCCCCCCACGTTACAACCGAGCCATCTTTTCGCAATGCTGCAAAGGCTGTGTTAGTCGAGAAAATGTTTGTGACATCTTTCGTATCATCCGTGCCATTCAGTTGCGTTGCTAACATCACATTTGTTGTATCGCCTCCATAATTTGCATTTCCCCACGTCACCACCGAACCATCATTTTTTAATGCCGCAAATGCAGTTCCAGTCGAATAAATTGTAGGAAGTGGGTCACTTGTGTTGGGTTGTGCGTCGAGCAAACTAGCAGGCGGCGGAAGCGTGTTATTGAAAGTGGTCGTATTTCCCCACGTCACCACCGAACCATCGGCTCGCACTGCGGCAAATGCCTGAGCGTTGGAATAAATTTGCGTGACATCTTTGGTGTCGTCAGTGCTATTCAGGTGCGTTGAAACCTTGCTACTATCACCACCGTAATTTGCACTTCCCCACGTCACGACCGAACCATCATTTTTTAATGCCGCAAACGCGCTCCAATCTGTGGAATAAATCTGTTTAACGCCAGTAATCTTATCGATTTTGCTGGTGACAATCGGCACATATTTACCCGAAGCATTATATTCATTGCCCCACGACACCACCGAGCCATCTGTTTTAATGGCGGCAAAAGCAAAACTGTTTTTGTATTTATTCGTTGTAGTGTTCATGTTTTTGTTCC
>JBAXMT010000535.1:0-1531 GCA_037134135.1 Methylococcaceae bacterium
ATTTTTATTTTGACAACCTTATTTTTGTTTATACAATAAAGCAATGAAAATTACTTATGATGCAACCAAAAACGCCAAAAACATTGAAGAACGCAATTTGAATTTTGAGCGTGTTTTAGATTTTGACTGGTCTTGCGCGGTTATTGAACCAGATACACGCAAAGATTACGGTGAAAAACGATTCACTGCTTACGGTTTGATTGATGGTCGCGTGGATTGCCTTGTATTCACACCAAGAACTGACAGTATTCGAGTTATCAGTTTGCGAAAAGCTAACAAAAAAGAGGTTAAACGTTATGTACTTAAAAACTAAATCAGGTCGTTTGGTTGCGTTACCAAATGATGATGAAGATGCACAAATCAATCAGCAAATTTTAAATGATCCCGATGCTTTTGAAGCAGATGATAATTTTTTTGAGCAAGCCCGACCCGCTTCTGAAGTCTTACATGAACTATTTAGCCCAGAAATTGCCGCTGAAATGCTACGTCCTAAAAAAAGCGGTAGACCACATTCAGAAAATCCCAAAATTTTTACAGGCATAAGACTTGATGCTGATGTGTTAGATTCCTTCAAATCTACGGGTAAAGGTTGGCAAACCCGCATGAATAATGCACTTAAAGAATGGTTACTTGAACATCACGATTTTAAACACGTTTAGCACAAACAAAAAAGGCTGATTTTCGCCAGCCTTTTTTTAATCAACCGATGCTCAATTTTTCGTATAACGTTTCTGGCGCAATGTCCGCACCGTTTGTCCATGCGATGGCTCCACCGTCAATCATTGCTTTGGTAAATAAATTCAAATCGGATAACGGTTTGAAAATATCCCATTTCGTAATGTATTCTGAAAAATCCATTTCGCCATTTGTGCTATCATCAAACACAATTTTAAAAACATAATCGCGTTGATAGCTTATTTCGATAACATTGTTGAAATTCCACATAAAAACACCTCAATCCAACGGTGCAATGTTTTCAAGTTCTTTACCGCTTTGGGCAAGTTGCCAATCTTTTTCAAGTTCCAAAGCGTGTAAATCAATCCAATCACGAACAAGGCGGGTTGCTGTTTTTGAAGACAATGAACCGTTGACGATGTTGCCACTGAAATCAAAAATAGCGTTACTGCCTTGATATTCGGCGTGTAAATGTGGTGGATTATGTTCGTTGTAATACATTCGGATGATGATTCCAAAAAATCTGGATACGATTGGCATAAAACCTTCCTCAAAAATTCAAAAACCCAAATTCTAGCACAAACAAAAAAGGCTGGTTTTTGCCAGCCTTTTTTCAATTGTCTGATAACGTGAAAAGAATTAAACTATTCGTACATTTATAGTTATATTTTGTACGTTTTATCGAGGTATTTATGAAAGTATTAAGTTCAACCGAAGTCAGACAAAATTTTAGTGCTGTATTATCAAAAATAGAAATAGAGCCTGTGAGTATTTCAAAGCAAGACAAAGCCATTGCTGTTGTGATGTCGCAAAAACGCTATAACGAATTAAAACGTCTTGAAGATATTTTGTATGG
>JBAXMT010000536.1:0-1531 GCA_037134135.1 Methylococcaceae bacterium
ATTTAATTATGTTGCAACTATTGAGGCACAACATGATTTTACGGTTCATGCAATTGTATTGAGTGAAAAATATGAGCGTTTTCCTGACGAAGACAAAGAGCGGCTCGAAAATTTGCAAAGTAATTTATTTTCAATCACTGACATAAAAATCAAATCACCAAATAATCCAGCTAATTTGCTAGAGGCTAAATTGCTGACTTATGCACGATAATATGAACATTGTTTCTTTTTTTAGTGGCGCGGGTGGTTTAGATTTAGGCTTTGAACAAGCTGGATTTAATGTGATTTGGGCAAATGAATTTGATTCAACTATTTGGGAAACTTACGAATATAATCACCCAAAAACCACATTAGATAAACGTTCAATTACTGAAATAAAGGCTGATGAAATTCCAGATTGTGTCGGCATTATCGGCGGGCCACCTTGTCAAAGTTGGAGTGAAGCGGGTGCTGGACGTGGAATTGATGACAAACGCGGGCAATTATTTTTTGATTACATTCGACTTATAAAAAGTAAAAAACCAAAATTTTTTCTTGCAGAAAACGTAGCGGGAATTTTGTTGCCTAAACATCAAATTGCCTTCCAAAAAATACTCGCTGATTTCACCGCACTTGATTATAACGTTTCTTATTTTTTGTTAAATGCCAATGATTTTGGTGTGCCACAAGATAGAAAGCGCGTCATTATTGTCGGTTATGCAAATTATCTTGGTAAAACATTTCAAGCTCCTGAAAAAATTACACCAAAATTGGTATTAAAAGATGTGATTTCTAATTTGCCTTCATCAAAACCTGCATTGGATAAAAACATGACGAATGGTGATGCGAATTTAGCGTTTCCAAATCATGAATATATGACTGGGGGATTTTCAAGTATTTATATGTCACGAAACCGAGTTCGTAGTTGGGACGAACCTTCTTTTACAATACAAGCGGGTGGTCGACACGCGCCTATTCATCCTCAAGCTCCAAAAATGGAATTCATTGAACAAGACAAACGTATTTTTGTACGAGGTCAAGAAAATTTATATCGGCGTTTAACGGTTCGTGAATGCGCTAAAATACAAACATTTCCAGATGATTTTGTTTTCAAATATCGTTATGTTACCGATGGTTATAAAATGGTTGGCAATGCTGTTCCTGTCGAATTTGCAAAACAACTAGCGAAAATCATTTTCAACGACATGATTTAATCACTCACATTGAGCGGCTCACAATTCCCAAAATTATGATTTAAACTCTGCGGAAAAATTTTCCACAATGCAGATAAAAAATGTCCATTACAAATTGCTCAATAGAACGTTTAGACCACTTAGGTATCGTCTCAGGAGTTATAAAAGACTTAAAAATCATAGAACTAATCGATGATAAACTTGGAATGTCGCTTGCCGATGCAGTTCATATCGACTAGGAAACATTGTCGGTAATCCAAGATACGCGGCAAGATTATGGCGAAATTCGCATGATTGGTTACGCTTTAATCAAAACACGCTTACACAATGTTGTTTTTACGGATAGAGCGAACGAACGT
>JBAXMT010000537.1:0-1512 GCA_037134135.1 Methylococcaceae bacterium
ATCGACAAAAATAGTATTCATTGTTTATCAACGCCGTAAAGATAGTGGTCGTGATTTAACGCGAAATCTTCAATTCCCGTGTCAATACTCGGCAAATCAATGTTTGCATTTGTCCACGGGTCATTATCTAAAACCGTTTTTTGCGTTGAAAAAAGTGCAAACGATTTGGCTTCGTTGATTAAACGCTGCTCAACTTCTTTAATAATTTGCGTTAAACGTTCTTGTGGGAAAGTGTCGGGGACGTTAATGGTTAGTTGCATGATGATTCCTCGCGGATGTTGGTGTAAAGGTTTTCAGTGTTGGTCATAATTTTTCACTTTTCAAGATTAAATCAAAAGTTAATGAAGCGTTTCTAACGAGGAATCGTTCCCACGCCAAAAGCGCAGGAACGATTAAGAAGTGAAAATTTACAATCCCAAACCTTTACATTTTGCTCCAGCTTTAACATTGAATGCTTCGACAAAATTATAAAGCTGTTCACTGAGGTCTGATATTTTTTGTATTTGTGGGCTTATCTCGGCAAATCGTGGCAAAAACGAGCTAAATGATAACGCCAGTGCTATGCTGGAAACTGAATTTAGACGAGGCAGAGCATCCGAAAGGTTTGTCTGATAGTATCTACATAAATTTCGGAGTTCGTCTAATTCTTCAGATTGTTCTTTTTCAACCTCTGCTTTCAACGTTTCAATTTCAGCTTTGAGCGATTCAACTTCTTCATCGTTTGAATTTTGAACCGAAGGCAACACTTGTTTGCGTTCAGCAATCGCCGCACGCAATAAATTCTCGTCCGTTTCGCCGTCGAATAATTCCATCAAGCCTTTGAGTGATTGCACTTCGCGTTGGTTATTCGCGGCGATTTCTGCTGCGAGCAAGGCTTCAACGTTGTCGGCGAGTTCGACCAATTTCCTAACACGCAACCATCTCGCTAATTTTCCTGTGCGAAAAGGTTCAAGCAATTCGGCGGTTAAATTGTTTTTCAAATCGTCGAGCCTGCAAAGTTTTGTGCCGTTGAACGGTAAATCGAATTTGATGTCACTGGGTTTCATGGTTTTCCTGTTGAAAATTAAAAATAAAATCGTTCCCACGCTTCAAAACATGAGAACGAACGCTTAGTTTGTTCCTGTTACGAAAATAAGCCAAATGTTACGGTATTAAATACGCTTTTTGCCGCTGATTTCACGCCTTCATAAGCCGATGCAATGAATTTTGTTGCGGTTTTGACGATGGCTTTACTGCCTTGATAAACCGTTTCACCAATTGCGCTGCCAGCCATTCCACCGACCACCGCGCCAACAAATGCGCCCACGCCACCAAATGCTAAACCAATCGCCGCGCCTTCCATTGCCCCATAAAGTGCACCCACCGCACTGGAAGTTGTATTGCCCATTGCGTCGAGCGTTTCGGTGGCGGTCATTTCACCTTTGGCTAATTTGAACAGACATTTTGCATTTTCAACGGCGACGTAAGCGATGTTGGCAATTTGACCGGCTGGCGTATTTTTAAGAACTGAAA
>JBAXMT010000538.1:0-1510 GCA_037134135.1 Methylococcaceae bacterium
AAAGGCAAGAAAACGTTTGTTGATGAATTGATTGATTTTGCGGTGTTAACGGCGGTGCAATTTCTTGTGCCTGTTGGTTTTGAAAAATCAGAATGGCAAAAAATGGCGGCGGTTGAACGGTTTTATCTCAAAATGGCAGAGATGGAACATCAAGGCGCAAAAACGTTGGACAATTACCAAAACTTTGCCAAAGCATTCAAGGTGCATCATTTTGAAGATTTAACCAGTGACACCTCAAAAGCGAATGCGGCACGCTTGAAATTAGCGACAGAATTTAAAGGTTCGCTCATGTCGGGTAATGCTGAAATTGCAGGAACGCCGTTGCGAGCGTTGCTTTATGCGATGTTTGAAATTGACAAAGAAATCGAAGTCGATGATGTGTTGTTGCACTTGATGGATAACTGCCCGAATTACAATCAGAACAAAGCGATTCTAATCAAAATGGCGGATTATTTAGCCGAGAAACGCGAAGCACTCAAAGCAACAAAAACATTCCACCCTGACAAAGAAGCCAGCGCGGCGCGGATTTTGGCAGAAGCCATGCGTAATCAGCGATTGTAAGGGGAATTGCCAATGCCTGAAATTAGTCGCTTTTATGGAATTATCATCAGAATGTACTTGATTGATAATGAACACCCGCCGCAACACATTCACATTAAATATGGTGATTATGAAGCGGTGATGGAGCTGACAAACCTCAACATTATCGACGGAACGTTGCCTAAAAAATGCCGTCAATTAGTTCGGGAATGGGCTGAAATACACCAAGAAGAACTCATTGAAATGTGGAATACGCAACATTTTCACAAAATAGAGCCTTTGGAGTGAGCCATGAAATTAGTGGATTTTTCTCATCAAGAAGGTTTTGTTTTTAAATTGGCTTTTGAAAACGGCGAAACAAGACAAGCCGATTTAAGTGAATTACTCAAACCACACATTGGCATGATTCAATTAGACACCGCAAGAATTGATAAGGATTGGGGCTGTTTAGAATTCAATGATGGCATGGTCGATATAGAGCCAAAAACTTTGTATCGTTATGTGGCAACGAAATGACCTTAAAACGTTTTTCTTCCCGTACTGAAAAGTTAGACACTGAATTTTTAGCCAAATCGCTCAGTGGCGCGGTGAAGTATTTTCGGATTGCGGGTTATTTTCGCAGTTCTATTTTTGAATTGGTGGGTGAAGAAATCGCCAAAATTCCCGAAGTCAAAATCATCTGTAATTCGGAACTCGATTTAGTGGATTTTCAAGTTGCTACCAATCGAAACATTGCTCTCAAAGAACGCTGGAACGAAGTTGATGTTGAAGCCGAGGCGATTCTAAAAAAAGAACGCTACCAAATTCTTGACCAATTATTGCAAGCGGGAAATGTTGAAATTCGCGTTGTACCCAAAGAGCTGCTTTTTCTGCATGGCAAAGCGGGTTCAATTCATTATGCCGATGGAACGCGCAAAGCGTTTGTTGGTTCAGTCAATGAATCGAAAAGTGCTTTTGCTAGAAATTACGA
>JBAXMT010000539.1:0-1502 GCA_037134135.1 Methylococcaceae bacterium
TACCAGCAAAATCGCGGTGATAATGCCCGCGAATAAATCGCCGTTAAAATCGGCGCGGCGGTAAGTTTTTAACCAACTGAAAATCGGAAAGAATGACATGATTTAAGCGTTAATCTTTATCGACGAATTTTGTCGCGTAACTTGATTTATGCGGAATATCAAATCGAATGCCACGCAACATCAAGCTCCAATACATCCAAGGGAAACCGATTTTTTTGCCAATCCACCAAATCCAACGGCTGGCACGCGGATCTAAAAATGGGAATGATGGCGTGATTCGGCTGTCATAACTGAACTCCGCCAAAATCACCGTGTTCAACGAAGTCACCAACGGACACGAACCGTAACCGTCATATTTTGGCGACAACGCTTCGGCTTTCATTAAATGCAAAATGTTATCGACCACCACGGGAACTTGTTTGCGAACCGCCGCCGCTGTTTTCGCATTCGTCGTTGAAGCCGCATCGCCCAAACCAAACACGTTGGCGTATTTGTTGTGTTGCAACGTATTCGGATGCACATCAACGCGCCCATCAACATTTGCCAGCGGACTGGTTTTAATAAAATCGGGTGCGCTTTGTGGCGGCGTGACGTGAATCATGTCGAACTTTTCAATCGTTTGCTGCGTGTTGCCATTCGCATCGGTAAATTCAAACGTTGCCGTTTTCGCTTCACCATCGACTGCAATCAAATTGTGAGCAAAATGGGTTTTAATGCCGTATTTTTCAACGACTTTCGCCAACGGTTTTGCAAAGAAGGGAATGCCAAACATCGCGCCACCGACGTTGAAAAACTCCACGCTGATTTTGTCGGCAATGCTTTTTTGACGGAAACGATCCGCCGCCATGTACATAATTTTTTGTGGTGCGCCCGCGCATTTAATCGGCATCGCAGGTTGCGTGAATAACGCCCGACCTGATTTTAGATTTTTAATACATTCCCAAACATATTCTGTGGTTTCGGGTGAATAATTACTGCACACGCCGTTTTTGTTCAACGCTTCTTTTGCACCCGCGATTTTGTGCCAATCCATTTGAAAGCCAGGACAAACTACCAAATAATCGTAACTAATTACGTCGCCTGTTTTGAGTGTGACTGTGTTGGCTTCGGGTTGAAACGTGTCGGCGAATTCTTTAATCCATTTCACGCTGGAAGGAATTAAATCGGCTTCGTTGCGCGTGTGTTTCGCTAACGTTGATTCACCGCCGCCGATGATTGTGAAGGCGGCTTGATAATAATGTTTTTCGCTGGGTTCGATAATGGCGATGTCTATTTCTTTATTCATTCGACGCATATTGTTAGCGACTGAAACGCCTGCTGCGCCTCCGCCAACAATTAAAAGTGTGTGATGTTGTGTCATGTGTAAATCCTCATTTTTATTATTTTTCGGAGTACAAACTTTGGTTTATGTGAGCAAACCAAGGTTTGCACTCCGAATTTGATATTCGTTATTTGTTCCAACCTTCAAAGCCACCCGCCAACGATAAAACGTTGGTGTAGCC